>PUOA01000301.1 GCA_003551925.1 Paracoccaceae bacterium | reverse complement strand
CGAGGACATCACCGGCCATAAGGAATGCCTGGCGTGTGGTTGTTGTGTGGATGCTTGTCCCTTCCTGTTCAGGGAGCCGTCGCGCCGGCAGCGGACGGAGCAACGTACGTCGATGGCACTGGAGACGATCGTGGGGGAAGATTGCGATCAGTGCGATGCCTGTGTCCTGGCATGTCCTCAGGTCGACACCACCGTAAAGAACTATATTGTGAACCACCGTATGATCGATGTAATGTCTCGCCTGGAACAGAGAATCGGCGACGAAGACGAACCGGATCTCGACCTGTTCATCGAAGAAGCCATGGCGAACTGAGATTTTCCTAGCCGCAGGTCGCTATCTGGACAGACTCTTTGGGAAAGGGTGCACTGATGGAGTTTGAGAAACCTGAAGAACTGAAGATGATTCAGAGCACGGTACGCGAGTTCGTATCGGAGCAACTGAAGCCACTCGAGAGGACTGTCCTGGGTCGTGCCGCGGATCTAAGCGATGCGCAGATGTACCTGCGTGAAGACAAGGAACTAGAACTGACCGCTATGGCTAAGGAGATGGGCCTTTGGGGCATAGGACTGCCTGAAGAACTGGGGGGAGCGGGTCTTGGTACTCTGGGACAGTGTCTCGTTGAGGAAGAACTGGCCCAGACGGTGGTGCCTTTCTCGTTGGGTGACGTCCCGCCCATGTTGTTTGAGTGCAACGAGCAACAGCGCGAAGAGTACTTCAGGCCAGCGCTTGAGCGGCAGAGATACGCGCTGGTCGCGCTACTGGAGCCGGGCGGGAACTCCGATGTTGAGGAACTCCAGACGAAGGCTGACAAGAAGGATGGCCACTACGAACTGACCGGCGAGAAGTTGACGTTTTCCAGAATCGGTGGCCGACACTTCGCGATCGTGTTCGCAGTCACAGACGCCAAGGCGCCGTTGCGTGACAGGGTGAGCTGTTTCCTGGTAGACGAGGATACGCCGGGCTTTGAGATCAGGGGCGATACTGAGAGGACTGGCTGGGAGGCTCGTCTCAGGCGGCCGGTCTTTTTGCGTTTCGACCACTGCAAGATAGGTGCAGAGAAGCTACTGGGCGAGGAGGGCAAGGCATTCCAGCTTGCCAACCCGTGGCTCCCCGGCCGGAGGCTCGTCAGAGCTGCGCGCGCAGTGGGAGCGGCGCTAAGAATACTGGACGAATGCACGGTTCAAGCCCAGACATGGACGTCATTTGGACAGATCATCTCTGGTCGACCCAGCATACAGGCTTCTCTCGGGGACATCGCAACACACATCCACGCGGCACGACTACTGGTCTACGAGGCCGCCTGGAAGTCCGATCAGGGACTGCCGGTTCAACGGGAGGCGGCTATGGCAAAGCTCCTGGCCACAGAAATGATCCACTTGGTGACAGACAACGCAGCTCACATCTTCAATGGTCCAGCCTACGTGGCGGGATTACCCCTGGAGCGGTTTTGTCGCAGTGCCGTTGCAGGAAGCCTGACAGACCAGTCCCTCCAGCTACAGCGAAACATCATCGCAAAGGATATCTTGCGAGGCTTGCGATTGTAGAGGAGGCGAAGCATATGCCGAAGCCAAAGAGAATCGAGCTACCACTGGCGGAGGAGACACTGAGCGACCTCCATGCTGGAGACAGCCTGCTACTCAATGGCGTGATCTACGTGGCCCGGGACGCGGCCCACAAGAAGATGATCGAAGCCCTGGACCAGGGCCAATCACTACCAGTCAATATGAAAGGACAGGTGGTGTACTTCATGGGTCCTTCACCTGCGAGGCCGGGAAGGCCAATCGGATCGGCTGGCCCCACCACCAGCGGCCGCATGGATGCATATTCGCCGCGCCTGATAGAGCAGGGCCTCAGGGGCATGATTGGGAAGGGGCCGCGGTCCAAGGAAGTGAAAGATGCCATGGTGCGATACAAGGCGATCTATATGGGTGCCATTGGAGGCGCCGGAGCCATAATCTCAAAGAGTATTCGGAAGGCAGAGGTAGTAGCCTACGATGATCTTGGCGCCGAGGCACTTCGGCGGCTGGAAGTACAAGACCTCCCGGTCACCGTGATCAACGATATCTATGGCGGGGACTTGTACGGAGAGGGGGAGAGCAAGTATCGTCTCACATCATCGTAGCCGAGAAGCCCAGCAGTTCGCCTAGATCAAGCTCTTCTGATGCAGCAGTTGCCTGGTTATCGCTCCGATCTCGCCCAAATTGCCAACCACCGTGACTCCTGCATCGGAAAGAGCCTTCATCTTCTCAGACGCCTTGCTCGCGCTACCTGTGACGATCGCACCGGCATGGCCCATACGCCTTCCCGGCGGGGCCGACCCACCTGCCACAAAGGCTGTGACCGGCTTCGTCATGTGACGGCTAATGAACGCCGCAGCCTCCTGCTCGTACGTGCCGCCAATTTCACCGATAAGCACCACCGCATACGTCTCAGGGTCAGCCTGAAACAGCTCCAGTACATCTACAAAGTCGCTGCCAGGCAGCGGGTCACCGCCAAGCCCGACGCAAGTTGACTGTCCCAGTTCTTGTGCAGTGAGTTGCATCACAACTTCATAGGTCAGGGTGCCACTCCTGGACACCACTCCCACGTTCCCGGGCCTGGTGATGTACCCTGGCATGATT
>PUOA01000157.1 GCA_003551925.1 Paracoccaceae bacterium | reverse complement strand
GCGGTGCGCTTCGCCAACATGCTCTTCGAGCCGTTGTGGAACGCGCAGTTCGTCGATCACGTCCAGATCACGGTTGCCGAAACCGTCGGCGTGGCAGGGCGCGGGGCCTATTATGACGACGCGGGCGCGATGCGCGACATGGTGCAGAACCACCTGATGCAGCTTCTGTGCCTGATCGCGATGGAACCGCCGCACCGGTTCGAGCCCGACGCGGTGCGCGACGAGAAGCTCAAGGTGATCCGCGCGCTCGACCCGGTGGACCCCGGCGACGTGGTGCGCGGCCAGTATGCGGCGGGCGAGGCGCCGGGGTACCGCGACGAGGTGGGGGCGCCCGACAGCCGCACCGAAAGCTACGTCGCGCTCAAGGTGCATGTGTCGAACTGGCGCTGGAAGGGGACGCCGTTTTATCTGCGCACCGGAAAACGGCTGCGCAAGCGGGTCTCCGAGATCGCGATCGCCTTCAAGGAGCCTCCGCATTCGATCTTCGGCGAGGCCGAGCGGTGGAGGGAAAACGTGCTGGTGATCCGTCTGCAGCCCGATGAAGGCATGGATCTGCGCGTCATGATCAAGGAGCCGGGCCCGGGCGGGATGCGGCTGAAGGACGTGGCGCTCGACATGTCGTTTGCCGAGGCGATCGGCAACGACGCGCCGATCCCGGATGCCTATGAACGATTGATCATGGACGTGATCCGGGGAAATCAGACATTGTTCATGCGCGGCGACGAGGTCGAAGCCGCCTGGGCCTGGACCGACCCGGTGATCGAGGGCTGGGACAAGCGCGGCGATGTCCCGCGCCCCTATGATCCCGGAAGCTCGGGGCCCGAGGATGCGCTGATGCTGATGCACCGCGACGGGCGCCGATGGCGGGAGATGACGTGATGGAGTTCATCGAGTATCCGGACCACGACATGCTGATGCTCAGCGTGGCGGGGAAGCTGTCGTCGCAACTGGGCGCGGCGCTGCGCCGGCAGGAGCAGGTCAGCCTGTCGGTGCCGGGCGGCACCACGCCGGGCCCGGTCTTCGACACGCTCAGCGGGGTCGATCTGGACTGGGCGCGGGTGCATGTGGTGCTCAACGACGAACGCTGGGTCCCCCTCGATCACCCGCGTTCGAACACCGCGCTGCTGCGCGCGCGGCTGTTCCAGAACAACGCTGCCGCGGCGCATCTGATTCCGCTCCACGCCGACACCGCCACCCCCGAAGAGGCGCTGGACACGCTGACCGAAGGGCTGACCCCGCATCTGCCGTTGTCGGTGGTGCTGCTGGGGATGGGCGCGGACATGCACATCGCCAGCCTGTTTCCCGGAGCCGACGCGCTGGAGGCCGCGCTGGTCGATGATGCGCCGCCACTGATGGCCATGCGCGCCCCCGGCGCCCCCGAGCCGCGCGTGACGCTTACCGCGCCGGTGCTGCGCGCGGCAATGCATCTGCACATCCTGATCACCGGCGAGGAAAAGCGCGCCGCGCTCGAACGTGCGCGCAAGCTCACGCCGACCGAAGCGCCGGTCGCCGCGGTGCTGTCCGATGCAACCGTGCACTGGGCGCCCTGAGCGCTTCCGACCGACGGGGGGGAACCGCATGGATATCTGGGCCGCGCTTCAGGACCACCACGCGCGCACGCGCAAGCGCCGCATCACCGATCTGTTCGACGCCGATCCGGACCGCGCGCGGGGGTTCTCGGTCATCGCCGACGCGATGCTGCTGGACTATTCCAAGACCGGCATCGACGCCGACGCGCGCGCATTGCTGCTGCGGCTGGCGGCCGATGCGACGCTGCCCGAGCGTCGCGCGGCGATGTTCGAGGGGGCACGCATCAACGAGACCGAGGACCGCGCCGTGCTCCACGCGGCACTGCGCGCGGGCGATGATGCGGTGATCGCGGTCGATGGTGCCGATGTGATGCCCGATCTCCGCGCCACCCGAGCGCGCGCGCATGCCTTTGCCGAGGACGTGCGCAGCGGGCGCTTCCGGGGGCAGGGGGGGGCGATCACCGATGTGATCAATATCGGCATCGGCGGCTCGGACCTCGGCCCGGCGATGGCGACGGCTGCGCTTGCGCCCTGGCATGACGGGCCGCGGCTGCACTACGTGTCGAACGTCGACGGGGCGCATCTGCACGACACGCTGCGCGGGCTGGACCCGGCGACGACGCTGGTGATCGTGGCCTCCAAGACCTTCACCACACAAGAGACCATGACCAACGCCGACACGGCGCGGCGCTGGATGGCGCAGTCGGTGTCCGACCCGGCGGCGCAGTTCGCGGCTGTCTCCACCGCGCGCGGCCGCACCGCCGCCTTCGGCATCGCGCCCGAGCGCGTGTTCGGCTTCGCCGACTGGGTCGGCGGGCGCTACAGCCTGTGGGGGCCGATCGGGCTGGGGCTGGCCATCGCCGTCGGGCCTGCGCGATTCGACGAGCTCCTCGCCGGTGGGCGCGCGATGGACACGCATTTCCGCACCGCGCCGCTGGAGGGCAACATGCCGGTGATGCTGGCGCTGGTCGGCATCTGGCACAACCAGATCTGCGGTTGTCCGACGCGCGCGGTGCTGCCCTATGACCAGCGCCTGGCGCGGCTGCCCGCCTATCTGCAACAGCTCGAGATGGAATCGAACGGCAAGCGCGTGGCGATG
>PUOA01000320.1 GCA_003551925.1 Paracoccaceae bacterium | reverse complement strand
GGCTGCTGCCGGTGCTGGTGGCCGATTATCTGGCCGTGCATTTCGCCCTCTATGGCGCCCTGACGCTGCTGCTGCTGGCGCGCTGGGGCGTTCTGCAGGGGCAGTTTCCAGCGCGGGTGTGGTGGATCGCGGCCGCCGTGGCGGTGTTCGGGATCGTGGTCTTCGGGGGCATGCTCGAGCGCTACGTGGCATCCTTCGTGCCGCATCCGGGCCGCGCGGTGGTGATCGCGGGCCTCGCGCTGGGGGCGGTGCCGTTCATGCTGGGCGACGGGGTGCTCACGCGCGGCGGGCGCGCGGGGCTGTGGCGCGTGCTGCTGGCGCGGCTGGCGTTTCTGGGCTCGCTGGCGCTGGCGGTGGCGCTGGATTTCGAGGGGCTGTTCTTTCTGGTCATCATCGTGCCGGTGATCGTGCTGTTCTTCGCGCTCTTCGGCACCATGTCGGGCTGGGTGGGGCGGCGCACCGGACTGCCGGCGGCGGGCGGGATCGGGCTGGGGCTGGTGCTGGCGTGGTCGCTGGGAGTGACGTTTCCGATGTTCGACGCGGGTTAGGGCGAACGTCGTTCAGGGTGACGAAGTCGAGCACTCCTGCGCGGAATAAAGGCCGCAGGCCGCCGCGCATCGCCGGGCCGCCCCCCGGCACGGCGATCTGGCATCGGCAGGCGCACAGCCGCGCCGTTCTTCGGATCTGGCCAGGATAAACCGGCATGGCCCAAGCGGCGCATCGCCGCACCGCGGCCCGCCGATGCGCTCGCTTGGTGCCTCGAACCGCTCGGCGACCATGTCAAGGCCGGGGGACCGGCAGGCCACTGGGCACGCGCTCCGGCACGCCCAGCCGTCCGCGGGTTGCGACCGGGTCGGTGAGCGTGTCGAGAAACGCCACCAGATCCGACACATCCCGCGGCGAGAGTGCAATGGGCGGCGTGGCGACGGCCTCGGCGATGGCGGCGCGTTCGTCCGCGTCGTCCATGATGCGCCAGTCATCGACAGGCAGATCGGGCAGCACGACCTGCGACCGGTCATAGCGCTCCAGCGCCGCCACGGGGTCGGCGTGGTCGGCAATGAACGCCGCGAGCGTCGCGTGGCTGCCGGCGTGGCCGTAAGGCGCAGTCAGCGCCACGTTGCGCAGCGACGGGGTGCGAAAGGCGAAGCGATCAGCCTCGGCCCCGGTGACGCGGGCGCGGCCGTCGTCGCGGGCGTGGCTTTCGAAATCCGCGGCCTTGCCGGGGCCGAGCTGCGGCGCGCCGCGGGCGTGGAAGCGGTGGTCGGTCAGCAGCGGGCCCGCGTGGCAGCTTGCGCAGGTGGCGGACCCGTAGAACAGCGCCGCCCCGCGTGCGGCCGCCCCCGACAGCCGCGCCTCGCCGCGCAGGACGGCATCGAACGGGCTGGTGTCCGAGCGGAACTCGAACGCCATGAACGCCGCGATGGCGTTGGAGATATCGGTGAAGGCGATATCGTCGGGCGCGTCGATGCCGGGATAGACCTGCGCGAAGGCCTCGGCGTAGTCGGGGATCGCGGCGACGCGGCGCGCGATCAGGTCCCACGCGCCGCCCGGCCCGGTGATCCGCCCTTGCCGCGCCGCGCGCGAGATGTCGTTTCCGATGTGATGCCCTGCCATTTCGTCACGGTTGAGCACCGGAAACATGGTCTGCGCGGACAGCACCGAGGCGAAGCCGTCGACCATGTCCGCCGCGAGCGGCGTGCGCAGCCCGCCGGGGCGGTCGGGGTCAGCCTCGATCCGGCCGTCATGGAACAGCACGCTCGCCTCATGCGCGCCGAGGTTGAACAGCGCCGGCGCATTGCGCGGGATGCGGCG
This sequence comes from Paracoccaceae bacterium, assembly GCA_003551925.1. Taxonomy (GTDB): domain Bacteria; phylum Pseudomonadota; class Alphaproteobacteria; order Rhodobacterales; family Rhodobacteraceae; genus Rhabdonatronobacter. The sequence continues at coordinate 10,432 of PUOA01000320.1, read as the reverse complement.
CAGCTCGGCCACGCGGTCGGGCAGGGCGGCGCGGTCCGGCCCCAGCCCGGTGGCGCCGGTCCCCAGCCCCAGCGACAGCCCGTCCGAGGTGCCATGCGCCGGGTGGTGACAGGTGGCGCAGGCGACATCGCGGTTGCCCGACAGGACCGGGTCGAAGAACAGCAGCCGGCCCAGGGCGGCCTCGGCCTCGTCGACGGGCGCGAAATCGGCGTCGGTGAGCGGGGGCGGCAGGTCGGGCAGCGCCGGGGCGCGCTGGCTCAGCGCCGCCACGAACGCGCCCGCGCCGACCAGCGCGCCCAGCGCCGCGCCGGCGAGCAGGCGCGCAGGGGCAGGCTTGGCCTTGGGGCGTGGTGACATGGCGCGCCTCGGATCGCGGTCAGGGCGAGCATACAGCCGCCGCGCGCGCAGGCGCGATTCCTTTTTGACTCGGCGCGAAAATCCGCGCACTCTTTTCCGGCATCGTTGGAGACAACGGGCGGCCGTCGGGGAGGCGGCCCACGCATTTGGGAGGATGCAATGAAGAAACTGTTTCTCGCCTCGGCGGCGACGGCACTTGCCATGTCCAGCGTCGCCCATGCCGACACCATCACCGTCGGTGTCAGCTGGTCGAATTTCCAGGAAGAGCGCTGGCGCACCGACGAGGCCGCGATTCGCGCGGCGCTGGACGAACACGGCGCCGCCTATGTCTCGGCGGATGCGCAGTCGTCCTCGTCCAAGCAGCTGTCGGACATCGAAAGCCTGATGGCGCAGGGGGTCGACGCGCTGATCCTGCTGGCGCAGGACACGCAGGCGATCCTGCCCGCGGTCGCAATGGCCGCCGACGAGGGGATCCCCGTGATCGCCTATGACCGGCTGATCGAGGACAGCGACGCCTTCTACCTGACCTTCGACAACGTCGAGGTCGGGCGCATGCAGGCACGCGCGGTGCTCGAACAGCAGCCCACCGGGAACTACGTGATGATCAAGGGCTCGCCCACCGATCCCAACGCGGATTTCCTGCGCGGCGGCCAGCAGGAGGTGCTGCAGGACGCCATCGACGCGGGCGACATCACCATCGTCGGCGAGGCGTATACCGATGGCTGGCTTCCGGCCAACGCGCAGCGCAACATGGAGCAGATCCTCACCGCCGCCGACAACGAGGTGGACGCGGTGGTCGCCTCGAATGACGGCACCGCGGGCGGGGTCGTCGCCGCGCTTGATGCGCAGGGCATGGCCGGGATCCCGGTGTCGGGGCAGGATGGCGATCACGCCGCGCTGAACCGCATCGCGCAGGGCACGCAGACGGTCAGCGTCTGGAAGGATGCGCGCGATCTGGGCCGCGCGGCGGGCGAAATCGCGGTGATGCTGGCCGGTGGCACCGCGATGGCGGACATCGAGGGCTCCGAGGACTGGACCTCGCCCGCCGGGACCACGATGAGGGCGATGTTCCTGGAGCCCGTGCCGATCACGGCGGACAACCTGTCGCTGGTGGTCGATGCCGGCTGGATCACGCAGGAGGCGCTGTGCCAGGGCGTTTCGGGCGGGCCTGCGCCCTGCGACTGAGCCCTGCGACTGAGCCCTGCGACTGAGCCCCGCGCGCTTCGTCTGATCCCTGAATGGCGTCCGCCGCGCGATGCGCTCGCGCGGCGGTGCCGATGGTCCGCACAAGAGGGCGTTGGATGACCGACACTCCCCCCACCGCCGACGCCGTGACCCCGGCCAGACCGGACCCCGGCCCGATCACCGAGCCCCCCGCGCCCCATGTCCGCCGCGGGCTGGACGCGCTGGAACTGGACAAGCGGTTCCTGGGCATGGTCGGGGCGTTCGCGCTGATCTGCCTTGCCTTTCAGCTCTGGACCGGGCTGCGCGTGTCGCCGCCGGGCGCCGGTCCGCTGGGGTGGCTGACGAATGGCAGCTTCCTGACCCCGCGCAACATCTTCAACCTGACGGTGCAGACGGTGTCGGTGGCGATCATGGCCACGGGCATGGTGTTCGTGATCGTCATGCGCCACATCGACCTGTCGGTGGGCTCGTTGCTGGGCACCTGCTCGGCGGCGATGGCGATGATGCAGACGGTGGTGCTGCCGCAGTGGATGGGGCTGGGGCTGGGCAGCGACCTGATCGCGCCGCTGGCCATCGTCAGCGGGCTGGTCGTGGGCGCCGCGGTGGGTGCGCTGCATGGCTGGCTGATCGGCTACATGATGGTGCCCGCCTTCATCGTCACGCTGGGCGGGCTGCTGGTGTGGCGCAACGTGGCGTGGCACCTGTCGGGCGGGCAGACCATCGGGCCGCTGGACGCCAATTTCCAGCTCTTCGGCGGCACCGGCGGCACCATTGGCGAAACCGCGTCCTGGGTGGTGGCGGGGCTTGCCGTCGCCGCGACATGGGGGGCGATGGTCATCGGGCGGCGGCGGCGCATCCGCTTCGGCTTCCCGATCAAGCCGCTCTGGGCCGAGGCGACGATGGGCTCGCTGTTTGCCGGGCTGATCCTGGGTTTCGTCGCGGTCATCAACGCCTACGAAATCCCCGTGCGCCGCCTGCAGCGCGAATTCGAGGCGCGCGGCGAGGTCATGCCCGAGGGTTACACCGAAGCCTTCGGGCTGCCGATCTCGGTGCTGTTGCTGGCGGTGGTGGCGATCGTGATGATGGTGATCGCCACGCGCACCCGCTTCGGGCGCTACATCTACGCCACCGGCGGCAACCCCGAGGCCACGCAGCTGGCCGGCGTCAACACCCGGATGCTGACGGTCAAGGTGTTCGCGCTGATGGGGGTGCTGTGCGCATTGGCCGCGCTGGTCGCCTCGGCGCGACTGACCTTTCATTCCAACGATGTCGGCACGCTGGACGAATTGCGCGTGATCGCCGCGGCCGTGATCGGCGGCACCGCGTTGTCGGGGGGCCTGGGCACGATCTACGGCGCCATTCTGGGCGCGGTGGTGATGCAGAGCCTGCAATCGGGCATGGCCATGGTCGGGGTCGAGGCGCCGTATCAGAACATGGTCGTCGGCGCCGTGCTGGTGCTGGCCGTGCTTGTGGACATCATCTACCGGCGCCGGAGCGGAGAACGCATATGACAGGCGAACGCGACGACACCCCGCTCGTGGAAATGCGCGACATGCAGCTTGCCTTTGGCGGCTTGCGGGCGGTGGATCATGTCACCGTCGATCTGCACGCCGGCGAGGTGGTGGGCGTGCTGGGCCACAACGGCGCCGGCAAGTCGTGCCTGATGAAACTGCTGTCGGGGGCGATGACCCCCGACGGCGGCGAGATCTTCGTGAACGGCAAGAAGGTCGTCATCAACAGCCCGCGCGACGCGCGCGACCACAACATCGAGACCATCTATCAGACGCTGGCGCTGGCCGACAATCTCGATGCCGCCGCGAACCTGTTCCTGGGCCGCGAGCTGGTCACGCCCATGGGGCTGGTCGATGACGACGCGATGGAGGCCGAGACCCGCAGGATCATGGCGCGACTGAATCCCAACTTCACCGATTTCACCAAGCCGGTGTCGGCGATGTCGGGCGGGCAGCGGCAGTCGGTGGCGATCGCGCGCGCGGTCTATTTCAACGCGAAGATCCTGATCATGGACGAGCCCACCGCCGCGCTCGGCCCCTACGAGACGCGCATGGTGATGGACCTGATCGACAGCCTGCGCAAGCAGGGGCTGGGGATCTTCCTGATCGACCACGACATCCACCAGGTCAAGGAGATCTGCGACCGCGCGCATGTGATGAAGAACGGCAAGCTCGTGGGCACGGTCAACGTGGCCGATGTGACCGAGGACGACCTGCTGGGCATGATCATCCTCGGCAAGCAGCCGGGCGCCGCGGCGGCCTGAGGCCGGTCGCCGGCGAGGCTCAGCCCTGCGCTTCGAACCGCGCGCGCACCAGCGCGTCGAGCGACAGCACACCCCAGCCCGTGGCGCCCTTGGGCGCGTAAGCGGTGTCTTCCTTCACCAGCGCGACGCCGGCGATGTCAAGATGGATCCACGGCGTGTCGTCCTTGACGAAGCGCTGCAGGAACTGCGCGGCGGTGATCGACCCGGCGGTGCGTCCGCCCACGTTCTTGATGTCGGCGATGCGCGACTTGATCAGCTTGTCATAGGCGGGGTCCAGCGGCATCCGCCACGCGCCTTCGCCGACATCGCCCGCCGCGCGCAGGAACGCATCGGCCAGCGCGTCGTCATTGGCGAAGACGCCGGCCTTTTCGTGCCCCAGCGCGATGATCATGGCGCCGGTGAGCGTGGCCAGATCGATCATCGCCGCGGGCTTGATGTGCTCTTGCGCATACCACATCACGTCGGCCAGCACGAGGCGCCCCTCGGCGTCGGTGTTGATGACCTCGATCGTGTCGCCCTTCATCGAGCGGACCACGTCGCCGGGGCGCTGCGCGCGCCCGTCGGGCATGTTCTCGACCAGCCCGACCAGCCCGACGACATTGGCCTTCGCCTTGCGCCGCGCCAGCGCGCGCATCAGCCCGGCGGTGACGGCGGCGCCGCCCATGTCCATGGTCATGTCCTCCATCCCCGCCGAGGGCTTGATGGAAATCCCGCCGGTGTCGAACATCACCCCCTTGCCGCAGACCGCAAGCGGCGCGGCGTCCGCGTCGCCGCCCTGCCAGCGCATCACCACCAGCCTGGACGGGCACTCGGACCCGCGCCCCACCGCCAGCAGCGCGCCCATGCCGAGCGCGTCCATCGCGGCCTCGTCCAGCACCTCGACCTCGAGCCCCAGATCGCGCATCTCTTCAAGCTGCGCGGCGAAGGTCTCGGTGGTCAGCACATTCGCGGGCGCGTTGACCAGATCGCGGGTGAAATGCACGCCTTCGGCCAGCGCGAGCGCATCGGCGCAGGCGGCGCGCGCGGCGTCGGGGTCCGTGGTCATCACCGCCACCGGGCCGGGCGCCGGGCCGGGGTCGGATTTCTGCGCGGTGTAGGCATAGGCACGCAGCGCAAGCCCCAGCACCACCGGCGCGGGGTCGGCGCGGTCGCCGAGCACCAGCAGCGGCTGATCGTCGTGCAGCTTTCCGATGGCCACCCCGGCGCGGCGGAGCACATCGGGTGCGGCGCGGCGCGGCAGGTGGACCACCACCAGCGCCTCGGCCGCCATTCCGGCGGGTGCCGCCAGCGTCACCGCCTGCCCGGGGTCGAGCTTGCCGAAGCCGGCGCTGTCGATGAGCCGTTTCAGCCCGCCGCGCGTCAGCCGGTTCACGCGCTGCGCCAGCGGTCCCTGGCGGCCGGCCTCGGGGTCGACGAAAAGCGCGATGCGTCCCTCGCGCTCGGCCAGCGCCTCGGGATCGGCGGCGATGAAATCGGGGTTCACGGGCATGGACATGCGGGCTCCTTGGCGTTGGGGCGGGCGTGGATCTGCCAGGGCAGGCGGGCGCGGACGGTCAGGGCGAAACGCCGGTGACCCTGATCGCGTTGCCCGAGGGATCGCGGAAATGCATGGTCCATTCTTCCCCCGGCAATCCGGCCCGGCGCACCGTTGGCGGAATGACGAACGACACGTAGCGGCTGCGCAACCGCTCGGCAAGCCCGAGGAACCGCTCGCGCACCACCACCGGATCGAAGCAGGGCGGCAGGTCGTCGGTCCCGCCCGCGGCGCTGTCCTGACCCTGTCGCCCGTCCAGCTGCAACACCAGCCGGTGACCGCAGAAATCGACATCCACCGACGTGTCCGCGCGGCGCAGTTCCTCGCAGCCCAGAACGTCGCGGTAGAACGCGCGCGCGGTGTCCAGGTCACCCACGCGAAGGGCTCCGGAAGGGGATTGCGGCATGCGTGGCCTCCATCGCCTGTGGCATTTACCCTGCCGCACGCGGGGCGCGGACGCAAGCCCGCCGCCCGTCCACGATTCGGGGAAAATCGGTTTCCCCGCTGCCGCGTCCTGGGCTAGAACGAGGGCACGACAGGCCGTTTGGATGAGGGCGCGTGCGCAGACTGGACAGATACATCCTTGGCCAGTTGCTGATGGTCTTCGCGTTCTTCGCGCTGGTGCTGGTGTCGGTCTACTGGGTCAACCGTGCGGTGCGGTTGTTCGACCAGCTGATCGGTGGCGGCCAGCCGGTGCTGGTGTTTCTGGAGCTCTCGGCGCTCACGCTGCCCAACGTGATCCGGCTGGTGCTGCCCATCGCGGCCTTCGCGGCGGCGGTCTACGTGGCCGCGCGGCTCACGCGCGACAGCGAGCTGGTGGTGATGCGCGCGGCGGGCGTGTCGCCGTTGCGGCTGCTGCGCCCGGTGGCGGCCTACGGCGCGCTGGTGGCGCTGATGCTGCTGGCGCTGATGCATGTGCTGATGCCCGCCGCGCGCGCGCAACTGGCCGAGCGTCAGGCCGAGATCGCCGAGAACATCACCGCGCGCTTCCTGTCGGCGGGCGGGTTCCAGCACCCCGCCGACGGCATCACCGTCTTCGTGCGCGAGATCACCCCCGAGGGCGAGCTGCGCGGCGTGTTCCTGTCCGACAGCCGCGCGCGCGACAGCCGCATCGACTACACCGCGCGCAGCGCGCTGCTTGCGCCCGGCGCGATGGGGCCGAAGCTGGTGATGCTCGACGGGATGGCGCAGATCCACGATGCGCGCTCGGGGCGGCTGGTGGTGGCGAGCTTCGAGGACCTGACCTACGACATCGGCGCGCTGATCGGCCCGGCGGGGCGGGGGCGCGACGTGCGCGAGTTCTCGACGCCCGAGCTGATCGCACCGCCGCCCGAGCTGATCGAGGAGACCGGCGCCACCGAGGCCGAGCTGCGCTACGAACTCGCCAACCGCTTCGCGCACCCGCTGCTGGCGGTCGCCGCGGCGCTGATCGGGTTCACGGCGGTGCTGATCGGCGATTTCAGCCGCCTTGGCCCGTGGCGGCAGGTGCTGGGCGCGATCGTGCTGCTGGCGCTGACGCAGCTTCTGGACAACGCGCTGGCGCGGCCCGCGCTGCGCGATCCGGCGCTGGCGTGGCTGGCGTTCGTGCCGGTGCTGGCGGGGCTGGCGGCGGTGTCGGGGCTGCTGGTGGTGCTGCAACGCCGCCGCCGGGCCGGGGGTGCGCCGATGCCGCGGGCGGCGTCGGCATGATCCTGGCGCGGTATCTGTCGTGGCGGCTGGGGTCGATGGTGGCGATCCTGATGGGCGTGTTTGCGGGGTTGCTGTTGCTTCTGGACATGGTCGAGCAGGTCCGGCGGCTGTCCGACCACGACGCGGGCTTCGTGCAGATCATGCGGCTTGCGGCGCTCAACGTGCCGCAGACGCTCTATCAGATCACGCCGCTGGTGATGATCCTGGCGACGATGGCGGTGTTCCTGTCGCTCTCGCGCAGCTCCGAGCTGGTGGTGATCCGCGCCGCCGGCCGCTCGGGGCTGCGGGTGATGCTGGGCCCGGTGGTGGCGGTGCTGCTGGGGGGCGCGGTCTATGTGGCGGTGATGAACCCGCTGGTCGCCTCGAGCACGCGCGAATACCAGCGTGTGCTGTCGATGCTGCGCGGCGACGTGGTCAGCACCGTGTCGGTGGCCGGCGACGGGCTGTGGCTGCGGCAGGGCGCGGGCGGCGGGCAGGTGGTGATCCGCGCCGCCGGCGCCTCGCCCGACGGAACGCTGCTGCAGGACGCGACGTTCGTGTTCTTCGCCACCGACCAGCCCGAGGCCGGCGGCGCGGCGCGGCGTGTCCATGCCGTGCAGGCGCGGCTCACCGCCGGCGCGTGGGAGCTCAGCGGCGCGCGCGACTGGGATCTCGGCGTCGAGAACCCCGAACGCGACGCGGTGGACCGGGCGCGGATGCGCCTGCCCACCGACCTGACCCCGGGGCAGATCCGCGACAGCTTCGCCAGTCCCGGCGCGATCCCGATCTGGGAGCTTCCCCGCTTCATCGCGGTGCTGGAACGCGCGGGGTTCGGTGCGCTCGAGCACCGTGTCTGGTTGCAGATGGAGCTGGCGCTGCCGCTGCTGCTGGCGGGCATGATGCTGCTGTCGGCGGCGACCAGCATGCATCTGGCGCGCGCGGGCGGCGCGGGGATGCGGGCGCTGGCCACGATTCTGGCTGGATTCGCGCTGTTCTTTCTGCGTAACTTCGCGCAGGTGCTGGGGGAGAACGGGCAGGTTCCGGTGTTTCTGGCCGCATGGGCGCTGCCGGTTGCGACCGGGCTTCTGGCGGTGGGGTTGATGCTGCACATGGAGGATGGGTGATGCGCGGGGGGCGCGCCGCTGCAAGCGATGGCTGGGCCTGGCGCCGCGCGGCGCCGGTTCTGGCCGCGCTGGCGCTGTTGCTGCCTGCGCTGGCGTTCGCGCAGTCCGGTGGCCCCGCCACGCTGGTCGCCGACCGGGTGTTCCTGACCCAGCCCGGCCGCCTGGTCGCCGAAGGCAATGTCGAGGTGTTCCACGGGCCCTGGCGGCTGCGCGCCGACCGGCTGACCTATGACCCCGACACCGACACCATCAGCGCCGACGGCGCGTTGATGCTCAGCTCGGGCGACGATTTCGTGGTCGTCGCCGACACCGCGTCGCTGGACGCCGATCTGCGCGCCGGAATCGTGCAGAGCGCGCGGCTGGTGCTGAACGAGCAGCTCCAGATCGCCGGCGCCGAGGTGGTGCGCAGCGAGGACCGCTATACCGAGCTGCGCCGCGCGGTCGCGTCCTCCTGCGAGGTCTGCGCCGAAGGCGGCACGCCGCTGTGGGAGATCCGCGCGCGCCGCGTGATCCATGACCAGCAGGAGCGCCAGGTCCATTTCGAGGGCGCGCAGTTCCGGGTGGCGGGGTTGCCGATCCTGTATCTGCCGCATCTGCGCGTGCCCGACCCCTCCAACACCCGCGCCACGGGGTTCCTGCGCCCGTCGCTGAGCTTCGGCACCGCGCTCGGCTACGGGCTGCGCGCGCCGATCTTCGTGGTGCTGGACGATCACCGCGACCTGACGCTGACGCCCTTCGTCACCTCCAGGGGCAGCCGCACGATGGAGGCGCGGTATCGGCAGGCCTTCGTCAACGGATTTCTGGAGCTCTCGGGCGCGCTGACCCGCGACCGGCTGACCGCCGAGCGCTTCCGCGGTTTCGGCGCCGCCGAGGGCAGTTTCGCGCTGGGGCGCGGCTTCGTGCTCGGCTTCGACGCGATCGGCGTGAGCGACCGCGACTATCTGGCCGATTACGACATCACCGACCAGCTGCGGCTGAGCAGCGATGTCACCGTGCAGCGCGTGCAGCGCGACGAGCGGGTGCGCGTGCAGGGCCTGGGCTTCCAGTCGCTGCGCCCCGGCGACGACAACGCCGTCTTGCCCACCGCCGCGCTGCGCGCCGAATGGGAGCGTCGCTTCGACATGCCGGGCCTGGGCGGGCGCGGGCAGCTGCTGTTCGAGGGGCTGGCGCATCGCCGCAGCGACGGGCGCGACGTGGCGCGGCTGAGCGCGCTCGCCGACTGGCGGCGCGACTGGGTGCTGCAGGGCGGGCTGGTGGCCGCGGCGGGCGCGCAGCTGGCCGTCGATCACTTCCGCATCGCCGATGACGTGGGTTTCGACAGCCCCGTGACGCGCACGACGCCCGCGCTCATGGCCGAACTGCGCTGGCCGCTGATCGGACAGGACGCGGCCGGCGGCGTGCACGTCGTCGAACCCGTCGCGCAGGTGATCTGGAGCGACAACCGCCTCGCCGCGCTGCCCAACGACACCAGCCTGATGCCCGAGCTTGACGAGGGCAACCTGTTCGGCATCGACCGTTTCGCGGGCGGCGACCGGCGCGAACGCGGCCTGCGCGCGAATCTCGGCGCCAGCTGGACGCGCTACGACCCCGCCGGATGGTCGGGCGCGGTGACGCTGGGGCGGGTGGTCCGCGCGCGCGACCTGGGCCAGTTCGCGCCCGCCTCGCCGCTTTCGGGCCGGCGGTCGGACTGGCTCGCGGCGGTGCAACTGGACACCGGCGACGGGCTGAGCCTGAACAACCGCGCGCTGTTCTCGGACGACCTGCAACTGGCGCGCAACGATCTGCAACTCGACTGGGACTGGCAGGGGGGGTCGTTGTCGACGGGGGTGCTGTATATCCGCGCCGATCCGGACGAGGAACGGTTCAGCACCTCGGCCGAATGGCGCTTTGACGCCGGGCTGAGCGTCGATGACAACTGGACGGCGCGGGTGGACTGGCGCTACGATCTGGAGGAAAACACCGCCGCGCGGGCCGGGATGGGGCTGGAATACCGCACCGAATGCGTGTCGGTGGATGTTTCGGTCTCGCGCCGCTTCGGCGAAACGGGTAGTCTGGCGCGCGACACCAGCATCGGGCTGTCGGTCGCGCTGCTGGGGCTGGGGGGCAGCCCCGCCGGCGCGCCGCCCAGCCGGTGCCGCAACTGAGACACGCGCCCCGCACCGGGGCAGCAAACCACCGCCGCGGCCGCCTGGGCCGCGCAGCAAACCACCGCCGCGGCTCTGGGCCGCGCAGCAAACCACCGCCGCGGCTCTGGGCCGCGCAGCAAACCACCGCCGCGGCTCTGGGCCG
>PUOA01000024.1 GCA_003551925.1 Paracoccaceae bacterium | reverse complement strand
GGCGGCTGGCTGCCGCTGAGCACCACCAGCCCGTGGGGGGCCGCGCGCAGGATCGCCTCGTGCACGGTGCGGGCGTCATCCGCGGTCCAGTCCGGGCCGGGCAGGACGAACCGGAACTGCGACCCTTCGGCATCGGTGACGGTCAGGCTCTGGCGGGTTTCCTCGCCCAGTTCATGCGCCAGAACCCTGATCCCCTCGGCCTCGAGCAGCCTGCGGTGCCACGCTCCGATCGCGCCGCCCCACGCCACCAGCGCGGTGCTGTCGCCCCCCAGAAGCGCGATCGCGCGCGAGACGTTCACGCCGCCGCCGCCCGGTTCGGTATGCGGTTTCGACACGCGCAGCTTGCGGTTGGGCCGCACCGTGTCGCAATCCGCCGCCAGATCGAGCGCGGGGTTCAGCGTGACCGTCAGGACCGGGTCCTGCTCGGTGATCGAAGGGGTCTCGCGTGTCATGGCATCAGTCTTGGGGCCGCGCGCGCAAAAGGCAAGCCATGCCCTTTCCATCGCGGCGCGCGGGGCGTATAGCGTGCCCTCGCAGGCAGCAGCGGATTGCAAGGGCAGGCACGGGCACATGCAGGGCAGCGCGAATCTCAACCTGATGATCAAGGCTGCGCGCAAGGCCGGGCGCAGCCTGGTCAAGGATTTCCGCGAGGTCGAGAACCTTCAGGTGTCGTCCAAGGCGGCGGGCGATTTCGTCACCCGCGCCGACATCGCCGCCGAGCGCATCATCCGCGAGGAGCTGACGACCGGCCGGCCCAGCTATGGCTGGCTGGGCGAGGAAAGCGGCGAGACCCCGGGCGAGGACCCCACGCGTCGCTGGATCGTCGATCCGCTGGACGGCACGACGAACTTTCTGCACGGCCTGCCGCACTGGGCGGTGTCGATCGCGCTCGAACACAAGGGCAAGATCATCGCGGCCGTGGTGTTCGACCCGGCCAAGGACGAACTGTTCGTCGCCGAGAAGGGCCAGGGTGCGTTCATGAACGACCGCCGCCTGCGCGTGTCGGACCGGCGCAAGCTGATCGAGTGCATCTTTGCCACCGGTGTCCCGTTCGCCGCCAAGCGGACCCTGCCCGCGACCCTGCGCGACCTTGCGGCGTTGATGCCCGCCTGCGCGGGGATGCGGCGCTGGGGGTCTGCCGCGCTCGATCTGGCCTATCTGGCCGCGGGCCGCTTCGACGGGTTCTGGGAGCGCGAGATCCACCCCTGGGACATCGCGGCCGGGCTGTTGCTGGTTCGCGAAGCCGGCGGCATCACCCAGCCGCTGCGCGACGGCCAGAGCATTTTCGGCGACGGCACGCTGATCGCCGGCAACGCGCAGGTCTTCGACACCTTCGCCGACGTGTTGCGCAGACCCGCCGACTGAGCCCCGGACCGTGTCAGGCGGCCGCGAAAGCTATGGCTCCACGGTGATCCGGACCAGTTGCCAGATGCTGCGCGAATAGAACGTCTCGGTCTGAAAGGCGGTCTCGTCGAACGGATACACCAGCCAGTAGGGGCCTTTTTCGCGCACCGACATCGGCGCCCCGTTTCGTTCGATCGCGATCACGGGCAGGTCGTCGGAAATCGCGTCGGCGGGGATCGACACCGAGTAGGCGTTGAGCGCGGTCAACTCGAGCGTCGCCGATTCGTCCACACCGTCCAGCAACGCCGCGAGCGCCACGCCCCGGAACACCTGCGCCCCCTCGGTCCAGGGCGTGTGCGTGACGATCTCTGTCTGCGGCATCGCGGCGAGCGCTTCGCGGCTGAAGGCGCGCGGTGCCTCGGCACCGATCACCACCTCAAGGTCGGGGTGGCGTTCCGCCTGCGCAGCCCCGGCCGCGAAACCCGCTGCGAGGACCGCAAGGATCAGCGCGACAATCGCGCCGCCGCGCGATCCTTGCCTCACCACCTTCATCCGGGCAATCATGGCTCAAACTCCCAGTTGTGCACTGCATCTCGTACAAGCGCTAGCGCAGCGAGGTAAAGGCGCGGTTAAGCTGCGCCAACCTGTCGATGACCGGTTTCCGCGCAGCAATGCCGCGCTCATCCTTTGTTAAACGAGTTGTCCTAGACAGGATCGATATCAGTGCGTGATACTACGGTCTACGCTCCGTGCGCGCCGACTCATCTTCGCGGGGGCTTCAGCGATGGCATTTCGACACCGGGCACCGCTCGACATCCTCTTCGGCTGCACGATCGCTGTCATCGTCGCGGTCATGATGGCGGCGGGCACCGCAGCGCGTGCACAGCCGCAGGACAGGTTGCAGGTCCACCTCCCCGGGGCCGACGATCCGCAACTCGTCACCCTGACCGAGCTGTCGGAACTTCCCCAGCACAGCTATCACACATCCACCGTCTGGACCGAAGGTGTTCACGCCTTCTCGGGGGTGCTCCTGCGCGATCTGCTGGACCATCTTGGCGTCCCGCTCGGACCCGACGGCGGGCATGTCGTCCTCGATGCGCTCGATGGCTACACGGCGCGGATCGAAGCCGATCTGATCACCGACAGCGCCCCCTTGCTGAGCTTCCTGCGCGACGGCAAACCGCTGCCGCGGCGTGAGCAGGGGCCATTCTGGCTCATCTTTCCCTACGACGATGATCCCGCCTTCCGGACCGAGGCGATTTATGCGCGCAGCGTCTGGCAGATCGTCAGCATGACGGTCATCCCGTGATCGGCCCGCCCTCAGCGCGGGCGGTGACAGTGATCCGGCGCATGCTGTGGGGTGCGATGCTGCTCGGCCTCGGCGGAGCCTTTTCGGTGATGGTCTGGCTGTTCCACCAGATCGACACGAAATTCGACGAGATGCGCAGCAGCGGCGCCGACAATGTCTACTGGACGGTCAGCCAGCTCGAAGTTGACGTGCAACAGCTGCGCACCGCCGTGCGCGAGGCGCAGGCCGCCCCGTCCGCCGAAGCGCTTGACGCCGTGCGCGTGCGCTTCGACATTCTCTACAGCCGCGAAAGCGTGATTTCGCGCGGCGTCGTCGGCCGCGAGGTCGAGCGCGTGCACGGAGCGGCGCATGAGCAACGAAGCGCGCGCGCCTTTCTGGAGCGCCGCGTCGCCTTGATCGACGGCCCCGACGCGGCGCTGCTCGATGCGCTGCCCGCTCTCGATACCGAACTCGCGCAACTGGCGGACGAGGCGCGCCGCTTCGCGCTCGAGGTCATGCACGCCTTCAACGCCGAAGCCGACCGGCTGCGGATCGAACTGGGAACCCTGCAACGCCAGGCCAACGCGATCAGCTATGTGGTCCTGCTGGGCTTCGCAACGATCATCGCCGTGCTGGGCTACCAGCGCCTCCGCCAGACCCGGGCCGAAACCGCGCTGCTGCAGGCGAATGCGCGGCTGGAACGCTCCGAAGCCGACATCTCGCGCGCGCGCGCGCAGCTTGTCGCCGCGGTGGAGGCGATGCAGGACGGCTTCGTGCTCTTCGATCCCGACGAACGGCTTGTGCTCGCCAACTCCAAATATCGCGAGCTTTACCCCGAGCTTGCCGAACTGATCACCCCGGGGCGCCCGTTTGCCGAGCTTGTCGACGCGGCTGTCGATCTTGGGGTCATCGCCGACGCCAGGGGGCAGGAAGCGGCTTGGAAGGCCGAACGTCTGCGCCAGTTCCGCAGGGCCGAGCGCATGGTCGAACAGCCCACCGCGGCCGGACGCGTCATCCGCTACTACGAAAAGCCTACCGCCGATGGTGGCCGCGTCGGGCTGCGCATGGATGTGACCGAGCTGCACACCGCCCGTCAGCGCGCCGAGGCCGCCAGCCGCGCCAAGACCGCCTTCCTTGCCAACATGAGCCACGAGATCAGAACCCCGATGGCCGGGATCCTGGGAATGACCGAATTGCTGTCGGAGACCTCGTTGACGCCCGAACAACGCGAGATGACCGATACCATCGGCAATTCGGGTGAGGCGCTGCTGCAGATCCTCAACGACATCCTGGACCTCGCGCGGGTCGAATCGGGCAAGCTGGTGCTCGAGCCGCGCCCGCTTCGGCTCGCCGAGCTGCTCGAGAACCTCCGCGCGCTCCACGATGTGACGGCGCGGCGCAAGGGGCTGACGCTTGGCATCGACATCGATGCAGCACTGTCGCACCCCCGGATGGGCGATCCGGTCCGGCTGACGCAGGTGCTCAACAATCTGGTCGGGAACGCGTTGAAATTCACCCCCACGGGAAGCGTCACCGTGACCGCGCGCGCCGAGGGCGACACGGTGGCGCTCACGATCGCCGACACGGGCATCGGCATGACCCCGGATCAGATCGCCCGCGCGTTCGAGGAATTCGAGCAGGCCGACAATTCGATCGCGCGGCGCTTCGGGGGGTCGGGGCTGGGCCTGTCGATCACCCGCAGCCTTATTGCGCTCATGCAGGGTGATGTCGCGATCGACAGCACCCCCGGCGTGGGCACCGCCGTTCGCGTGACGCTGCGCTTGCCGGAGATCAGGGACCAGCCGGCGCAGGCGTCGCCCGCGGCGCCGCGCGGTGCCGGACGGCTGCGGGGCCTCCGGGTGCTTGTGGCCGAGGACAACCGAACCAACGCGATGATCTTGCGATCGATCCTTGGCGGGATGGGGATCGAAAGCCAGGTCGCCCCGAACGGCGCCGAAGCCTGCGCCGTCTTCGCGCGGCAGTCCTTCGATCTGGTGCTTCTGGATATCTCGATGCCGGTGATGGATGGCTTTGCAACCCTGGAAGAGCTGCAACGCATGTCCCGCAAGCGCGGCACGGCGCTGCCGCCGGTGATCGCCATCACCGCGAACCTGATGAAGGATCAGATCGATTCCTATATCGAAGCGGGGTTTTCCGGCTATATCGGCAAGCCATTCACCAAGGCCATCCTGACCAACGCGCTGCTGGAAGCGCTTTGCCCTGCCGGCCCGGACGCGGCCCCGCGGCCCACCGAGCATGCGGCCTCGCCGTAGCGCCTTGCCCCGAAGATCGCGGGCGCCATCGGTGGGCGCGCCGTGCAGCGGATCGAGGTGCCGTGTGCGCAAGGCGCGGCGCGCCGGTCTCCGGGCGGTGCGCGGCGGTCTCCGGCCTTGATCCTGTGCATGATGGCTTGACTGCCTCGAAAGGGTCGGTGGTCGATCTGACGCCCGTGCGCCTCCTGCGTGCTGCTGCGGCGGCGGCAGGCTGCATGCCGGATCAGGCGATCATGTCCAGCCCGTGCTTCTGGAAACGGTCGAGCTGCCCGGCCTCGGACGCGCTGAGCGTGATTCCCTGTGCACGGTGCTGCGCGCGGGCGGCGAACCGGCGCTGCGAGGGCAGCCGCGCGCCCTGCGCCTCGATCGCGGCGAACAGCGCCTCGGCGCGCGCCACCGGGTCGCCCGCGCGCCCGGCGGCAAAGCGCTCGGGGGCAAGCGCCAGGATCAGCTCGCCGTGCTGTGGCGCCAGCGCCGTCGAGCCCAGATGCGCCAGCACATCGGGGCTGGTGCGGTCGCCGATCATCACACCGGCCAGCAGCTCGATCATGGTGGCGATCGCCGAGCCCTTGTGCCCGCCGAAGGGCAGCATCGCACCCGCCAGCGCGGCGTCGGGGTCGGTGGTGGGCTGGCCGTCGGCGCCTATCGCCCAACCCTCGGGCAGCGGTGTGCCGGCGCGGCGGTGGAGCTCGATCTCGCCCCGGGCGGCGACCGAGGTGGCGAAATCGAACACATAGGGCGCGCCATCCGGCCGCGGCCAGCCGAAGGCGAAGGGGTTGGTGCCCAGCAGTGGCGTGGTGCCGCCCGCGGGCGCGACCGTGGCATAGCTGGGGCACATCACCAGCGCGGCCAGACCACGCTCGGTCAGCGCCTCGACCTCGGGCCAGAGCGCGGTGAAATGGGTGCCGTCATTGACCACCAGCGCCGCCAGCCCCAGCGCGCGGGCGCGCTCTACCAGCACCGGCAGACCCAGTTCGAAAGCCGCGTTGGAAAACCCGCCCTGCGCGTCCACCCGCACCAGCGCCCCGCCGTCATCGGGCAGCAACCGGGGCACGGCATCGCCCGCCACCTTGCCGGCCTTCAGCGTGCGCAGCGCGCCCTCGATCCGGTAGATGCCATGCGATTTGCACGCGTCGCGCTCGCCCGCCGTCAGCACCCGCGCCAGCGCGCCGGACTGCACGTCGTTCATGCCCGCGCGGCGAAAGATCGCGGTGACCTTGGCCTCCAGCGCGTCGATCGTGATCGTCTGTTCCATCATGCACCCTCGCTTGCCCCGTTTCGTTCTAACCGTCGCGGCGGAGCTTGGCAAAACCCCGCCCGGCGCGTGCGATTGCGTTTGGCTCGGGCGCGCGGGCGTGCTATCGCGGTATGCGATGGTGCTCGGCGCAAGCCGGGAGAATAGGGAAATCGGTGCGGGCCCGCCTCCGGGTGGTTCCAAGGCCGATGCTGCCCCCGCAACTGTAAGCGGTGCGTGCCCCGACAGGCCACTGAACCCCAGGGTTCGGGAAGGCGGGGTCCGCAACAGCCGCGAGCCAGGAGACCTGCCATCACCTGACGCAACACAACCCGGGCGGGGTGCCCCGGAGGAGATGAGCATGACCAGACCTGACCTGACACGCATGTCGTCCTGCCCCGCCGCATGGCCGGGGGAGCGCCATGCGCCCCGCTGCTGACACCGGCGCACCGCGCACGGAGGTGCCGCGCAAGGGGGTGCCGCGATGAGCTGCCCACCCCCAACCCCCGCGCGGCTGGAGCTTGAGGGCCTGAGCTGGGGCAGCGGCATCCTGGAGCCCGTCAGCCTGACCCTGCGCCCCGGCCGCGTGCTGGGCGTGCTGGGCGCGAACGGGGCCGGGAAATCGACGCTGCTGCGCCTGATCTACCGCTTTCACACCCCGCAATCGGGCCGGGTGCTGGTCGATGGCGACGACATCCACCGCCTGCCCGCGCGCCGCGTGGCCAAGCGGGTGGCGGCGGTGCTGCAGGAACAGCCTACCGATTTCGCGCTCACCGTGGCCGAGATCGTGGCGCTGGGCCGCGCCCCGCACCGCCGCGCGCTCGCCGGTCCGTCCGAGCGTGACCAGCACATCATCGGCCACGCGCTCGAACGGCTCAGCTTGCGCGCCTTTGCCGACCGTCCCTTCGGCACCCTGTCGGGGGGCGAGCGGCAACGCGTGATGGTCGCCCGCGCGCTCGCGCAGGAGCCGGGGCTGATCGTGCTCGACGAGCCGACGAATCACCTCGATATCCGCCACCAGCTCGAAGTGCTGCGGCTGGTGCGCGCGCTGGGCGCGACGGTGGTGGCCTCGTTGCACGATCTGAACCTGGTGCACGGCTTTGCCGACGACCTGCTGGTGCTCTCGGGCGGGCGCGCGCTGGCCGTCGGGCCGGTCGCGCAGGTGCTGACCCCCGATCTGATCGCCCGGGCCTTTGGCGTGGTGGCCACCCCGCGCGGGCCTGCGCGGTTCGACTTTTCCCTTCCATCCGACACGCAGACGGAGCGACCTGCATGAAACACGTCCCCCTCACCCCCACCCTCACCCCCACCCTCACCCTTGCTGCGCTGGCCCTCGCCGGCCCCGCGCTTGCGCACCCGGTCACGGTGCAAAGCTGCGACCGCGAGATCACCTTCGACGCCCCGCCCGAGCGCGCGGCCAGCAACGACGTCAACCTGACCGAGATGATGCTGGTGCTGGGCCTGACCGACCGGATGGTGGGCTACACCGGGATTTCGGGCTGGAACAAGCTGGACGCGGAAATGCGCGCGGGCGTCGCCGAACTGCCCGAGCTGTCCGAGCGCTACCCCTCGCGCGAGGTGCTGATCGGCGCGGATCTCGATTTCTGGTTCGCAGGCTGGAACTACGGCATGCGCGTCGGCGGCGAGGTCACGCCGGAAACGCTCGCGCCGTTCGGGATCGCGGTCTACGAACTCACCGAAAGCTGCATCCACATCATGGACCGCGAGCGCGTGGCCATCGACGACATGTTCACCGACATCCGCAATCTGGGCGCGATCTTCGGCGAGGATGCCCGCGCCGAGGAACTGATCGCCGGCTGGCAGGCCGAGCTGGACGAGATCGCCGAGACCATCCCCGACACCGACCCGCTGCGCGTCTTTGTCTATGACAGCGGCGAGGACACGCCCTTCACCGCCGGGCGTTTCGCCATGCCCACCGCGATGATCGAGGCCGCCGGCGGGCGCAACATCATGGACGACGTGGACAGCTCGTGGACCCGCGTGGCATGGGAGCCGGTGGTCGAGCGCAACCCCGAGGTGGTGATCATCGTCAACTACGGCGAGGTGACGGCCGAGCAGAAGATCGACTTCATGCGCTCCAACCCGGCCTTTGCGGGCATCGATGCGGTCGTCAACGACCGCTTCGTGGTGCTGGAATATGTCGAGGCGACGCCGGGGCCGCGCAACATCCGCGCCATCCGCGCGCTGGCCGACGCCTTCTGGCAGGACTGAGCCCATGCGCACCGGCCCCACCCCCGAAACCGCCGCGCCCCTCGCCGCCGCGCGCGCGGACGCGCCGCCGTTGCGGCGCAGCCTGCGCGGCGGGCTGTGGGGGCTGGGGCTGGCGGTGCTGGTGCTGTCGGTCTCGGTCGCGGTCAGCGTGGGCGCGGTGGCGATCCCGCTGGGCACGGTCTGGGGCGTGGTGCTGGACCGCGTTGCCCCGGGGGTGATCACGCCGGACTGGTCGGCGGGGCGCGCGAACATCGTGTGGGAGATCCGCCTGCCGCGCGCGCTGCTGGCCGCGCTGGTGGGGGCGGGGCTGGCGCTGGTGGGCGCGGTGCTGCAATCGGTCACGCGCAACCCGCTGGCCGATCCGCATCTGCTGGGCATCTCCTCGGGCGCGGCGTTCGGCGCGATCCTGGCGCTGCTGCACACGGGGCTGTTCCTGGGCGCGGTGACGGTGCCGCTGCTGGCCTTCGTGGGGGCGCTGTGTTCCACGCTGCTGGTGCTGGCGGTGGCGAGCTTCGCGCAGGCCACCAGCGCCGACCGGCTGGTGCTGACCGGGGTGGCGGTGTCGTTCATCGTGATGGCGCTGGCCAACACGCTGATCTTTCTGGGCGACCCGCGCGCCGCGCACACGGTGGTGTTCTGGATGCTGGGCGGGCTGGGGCTGGCGCAATGGGGCCATCTGATCTGGCCGGCGGCGATCCTGCTGGGCGCGGCGCTGTGGTTCCGGCTGGTGGCAGGCTCGCTCAACGCCATGACCATCGGGGACGAGACCGCCGCCACGCTGGGCATCCCCGTGGCGCGGTTCCGGCTGACATGCTTCGTGGTCGCCGCGCTGGTCACGGGCGTGATGGTGGCGTTTTCCGGCGTGATCGGCTTCGTGGGGCTGATGATCCCGCACATCGTGCGGCTGGTGGTGGGCGGCGACAACGCGCGCGTGCTGCCCGCGTCGATGCTGGCGGGCGCGGTTTTCCTGATCTGGGCCGACATCGCCGCGCGCACCCTGATGCGCCCCGAGGACATGCCGATCGGCATCGTCACCGGGCTGGTGGGCGGTGCGTTCTTCATCTGGCTGCTGCGCCGCCGCCTGCGCGGCTGAGCCCTTCCCACCGCCGCGCGCAGCCGCTACGCATGGGGCGACCCACGACACCCGGAGGCCCCGATGGTCGACCTGATCCTGCGCAATGCCAACCTGCCCGACGGGCGCGGCCCCGTCGACATCGCCATCGCGGGCGGCCGCATCATGCAGGTCGCCCCCGGCATCGACGCACCCGACGCGCCGCAGATCGACGTGACCGGGCGGCTGGTCTCGCCGCCCTTCGTGGACGCGCATTTCCACATGGACGCCACGTTGTCGCTGGGGATGCCGCGGCTCAACCGCTCGGGGACGCTGCTGGAAGGGATCGCGCTGTGGGGCGAGCTGCGCCCCACGCTGACGCAGGACGCGCTGGTCGAGCGTGCGCTGCGCTACTGCGACCTGGCGGTCAGCCGCGGGCTGCTGGCGGTTCGCAGCCATGTCGATGTCAGCGACCCGCGCCTTGTCACCGCCGAAGCGCTGATCGAGGTGCGCGACCGCGTCCGCCCCTATCTGGACCTGCAGCTGGTGGCCTTCCCGCAGGACGGCTATTTCCGCGCGCCTCAGGCCCGCGCGGCGCTGGAGCGCGCGCTCGACATGGGGCTCGACGTGGTGGGCGGCATCCCGCATTTCGAACGGACCATGGCCGACGGCGCGGCCTCGGTGGCCGAGCTGTGCCGCATCGCCGCCGAGCGCGGGCTGCCCGTGGACATGCACTGCGATGAAAGCGACGACCCCCAGTCGCGCCATGTCGAAACGCTCGCGGCCGAGACCATCCGCCACGGGTTGCAGGGCCGGGTGGCGGGCTCGCACCTGACCTCGATGCATTCGATGGACAACTACTATGTGTCCAAGCTGATCCCGCTGATGGCCGAGGCGCAGTTGCACGTCATCTCCAACCCGCTCATCAACATCACGTTGCAGGGCCGGCATGACAGCTACCCCAAGCGGCGCGGGATGACGCGCGTGCCGGAACTGATGGCGGCGGGGCTCAATGTCGCCTTCGGGCATGATTGCGTGATGGACCCGTGGTATTCGATGGGCTCGGGCGACATGCTGGAGGTCGCGCAGATGGCGGTGCATGTGGCGCAGATGACCTCGGTCGACGCGCGGCGGCAGGCGTTCGAGGCCGTGACCACCAACCCGGCGCGGGTTCTGGGGCTTGAAGGCTACGGCATCGCGCCCGGCTGCCGCGCCGATCTGGTGGTGCTGCAGGCCCGCGACCCGCTCGAAGCGCTGCGCCTGCGGGCGCGGCGGCTCATGGTGCTGCGCGCCGGGCGCGTCATCGCCGAGACCCCGGCCGAGGTGACGCAGCTGTCGCTGCCGGACCGCGCGGGCACGCTGGACGCCTCGACCATCGCGCCGCCTGCCGATTAGGCAGTTGCCGCCGCTTTCAGCCGCTGGCGCGCGGTTTCGGCTTGCCTGTTTCTTTGACCAATGGGTAAAATCCGGGGCAAGCGTCGACACGACGCGGGGTGAACAGGGGGAAGAACCATGACGACACGCTTCAACACATCGCGCCGCGCGCTGCTGGCGGGTGCCGCGGCGCTGGCCTTTGCCGGCGCCGTTCACGCCGATGAGCCGCTGCGGGTGGTGGGCATCCACGCCTCGCCGGTGGAAAACGCGTGGAACTCGCGCCTGCACGAGGCGCTGGTCGCCGCCGACGCCGAGGGCGTGATCGACTACAGCTTTTCCGAGGGCGTGTCGGGCACCGACTACCCGCGCGTGATGCGCGAATTCGCCGAACAGGGCGTCGATCTGATCGTGGGCGAGGCCTATGCCGTCGAACGCGATGCGCGCGCGGTGGCCGATGACTACCCCGATGTGGCGTTCCTCATGGGCTCCAGCGGCGAGCCGCATGGCGACAATTTCGGCACCTTCGGCACCTGGAACCACGACGGCGCCTATCTGGCCGGGATGCTGGCGGGCGAGATGACCGAAAGCAACGTCGTCGGCTCGGTCGGCGCGGTCCCGATCCCCGAGGTCAACCTGCTGATCAACGCCTTCGCCGCCGGGGTGGCCGAAACCAACCCCGACGCGCGGCATCTGGTGACCTTCATCGGCACCTTCTTCGACCCGCCGCGCGCGCGCGAGGCCGCGCTGGCGCAGATCGATTCGGGTGCGGATATCCTGTTCGGAGAACGCATCGGCACCGCCGACGCGGCCGAAGCGCGCGGCATCCCGGCGGTGGGCTCGCTCATCGACTACAGCGACCGCTACCCCGACACGGTGTTCGCCAACGCCATGTGGGTGTTCCGCGCCAAGCTCGACGCCGCGATCGCGGATGTGCGCGCGGGCAACCCCACCGGGCGCGACTACACCGAATACAGCCTTCTGGCCGCGGGCGGCAGCGACATCACCTTCGTCGAGGACATGATCCCCGCCGACGCGCTCGGGCGGATGCTGGCGCGGCGCGACGAGATCATCGCGGGCGACTTCGTGGTGCCGGTGAACCTGGACGAACCGCGCTGATCCCACCCGCCGGGCGAGGGGAAACATCATGTCCGAGCCCGTGGCGCTGCGGCTGTCGGGGATCACCAGGCGCTTCGGCGACACCGTGGCCAATGACGACATCTCGCTCAGCCTGCGCCGCGGCGAGGTGCTGGCGCTGCTGGGCGAGAACGGCGCGGGCAAGACCACGCTGATGTCGATCCTGTTCGGCCATTACAGCGCCGATGCCGGCACGGTCGAGGTCGATGGCCGACCGCTGCCCCCCGGCAAGCCCCGCGCCGCGATCGAAGCCGGGGTCGGCATGGTGCACCAGCATTTCTCGCTCGCCGCGAACCTGACGGTGCTGGAAAACGTGATGACCGGC
>PUOA01000132.1 GCA_003551925.1 Paracoccaceae bacterium | reverse complement strand
TTGGTCAGGGTCAGGGACATGTCACATCTGCCTTGCAATCTTGGGGTCAAGCGCATCCCGCAGCCCGTCACCCACCAGTTGCAGGCTGAGCACCGAGAACGAGATCGCCAGACCCGGAAACAGGATCAGGAACGGCGCGCGGTCGATATATTGCCGCCCTTCATTGATCATTGTGCCCCAGGTCGGGATCGAGGGATCGACGCCGACGCCAAGAAAGGACAGCCCGGCTTCGGCCAGCATTGCGTAGGCGAAGATAAAGGTCGCCTGCACGATGATCGGGGACGAGATGTTCAGCAACACATGGCGCGACAGCACATAGACGGTGGAAGAGCCCAGCGCGCGGGCGGCTTCGACATAGGGCAGTTCGCGCACCACAAGCGTCGAGGCGCGGACAATCCGCGCAATCCGTGGGGTGTAAACAATCGTCAGCGCGATAACCACATTGATGATCGACCCGCCAAGGATCGCGACAAGCGCGATGGCCAGCAGGATATCGGGGAATGCCATCATCGCATCGATCACCCGCGACAAAGGACCGTCAAGCCTACGAAAAAAGCCTGCCAGCAACCCGATCACGATGCCCGCAATCGCCGACAGTGTCGCCACCCCCGCACCAATCAGCAATGAGACGCGGCCAGCATGGATCAGTCTGGACAATACGTCGCGGCCAAAGGCATCAGCACCAAGCCAGTAATCCGCCCCCGGTGCCGTCAGGCGCTGGCGCACCGACATCGAGGTGTGATCCAGAGACGCCACCAGCGGACCAAAGACGATCAGCAGAACAATCGTGCCAAGAAAGCCAAGAGCAATGGCGACGATGCGGCGTGATAGCATCAACTGGAACAGGTTGCGTTCGGGGTTTGAAATCAGACCAGCCATCAGTAGCGCACCCGCTTGTCGACAAGAAGATACATAAGATCCGTGATCAGGTTGATCAGCACATACAGAACGGCAACAATGATCAGCGTTCCCTGAATGAGCGGATAGTCACGTCGTAAGACCGCGTTGACCACCAGATTGCCCAGGCCGGGAATGTTGAAAACCCGTTCGGTCACGACTGCGCCGGACACCAGAAGCGCAAAGGTCAGTCCGATCACCGTGATGATGGGGATGCCGGCATTGCGCAACGCGTGGCGCAGCACGACACGACGCTCACCCATGCCCTTGGAACGCGCGGTGCGGATGTAATCCTCGCCCAGAACATCAAGCATCGAGGCCCGAGTAAAGCGCAGGATTAATGCCGAATTCACGATCCCTAAAACCAGCGATGGCAGGATCAGGAATTGCGCGCGCTCCAGAAACGAGCTTTCCGGCCCGCCATAACCAGAAGACGGGCACCAGCCGAATTCGGTCGCGAGCCAACGCTGCGCAATCAACCCGGTCCAGAAGCTGGGAACTGACGCAGCCAGCATGGCGGCCGAAATCACCGACTGATCGAACATGCTGCCGCGCCGATAGGCAGCATATATCCCGATCGGAATTGCAATAAGCATCGAGAAAACCAGCGAGAACAACGCCAGCATAATCGATGGTTCCGCCCGGGCCGCCAGCACCGTCGTTACTGGCTGGTTGAAGAATAATGACCGCCCCAAATCTCCGCGCGCGGCATCGGCGAGAAACGCGCCGTATTGCACCAAGATCGGTCGATCGAGCCCCAGTTGCGCGCGCAGATCTCGGGCTTCCTGCGGCGTTGCTTCGGGGCCAAGCATCAATGCGGCCGGATCGCCAGGCGCCACACGCACGATGATGAAGGCGATAGTCAGAACCAGCAGCACCACAACCAGCATCCCGGTTATGCGCTGCACAAGATATCGCATCATTGCCGTGCTCTCCTGCTCGCAAGTAGGCGCCCGGCCGGCGGCATGCGCCGACCGGGCAGGTCTGGATCACTCGACCGAAGCGTTCCAGAAGAACGGCCACGGATTTGCAGGCACGCCCTCCAGCCCGATGCGCTGGCCCATCAGCGCGTTGAAATTGCCGATCTTGATGAACCCGACATCCTCGAAATTGATCCGCTGCAATTCGCCAAAGATCTCTTGGCGCGCTTCGGTATCGGTTTCGGCAGTGAAGCGCGCAAAGGCATCCTCCTTGTCGGGATCAGCCCAACCGCCGGGCGCACTCGACAGCCACAGACCGGTCAGCGAGGGGTCGGGCAGGAAGGGCGAGTGGGTGATGAACACATCCCAGATCGACGGGTCGTTACGACGTTCGCCATGCGTGGCCCAGTCAACGACATCAAGCTGCACCGTGAAGCCTGCTGCTTCAAGCCCGATCCGCGCCACCTCTGCCATCTGGTAATGGGTTTCGAACTGACGCGAGGTCAGCACACGCAGGGGCGAGCCATCATACTCTGCCTCTTCAAGCAGTGCGCGCGCACCTTCGGGATCAGCCAGATTGTAGTTCTCGACCCCTTCTTCAGTATGCCAGACCCAGCCCTCGGGGAACAGCGCGCCATCGACCGTGAAGAAATCGTCATCGCCAAAGGCGGCGAACATCATGTCATCAATCGGCAGTGCCATTTGCAGGGCCTGGCGGATTTGCTGATCAGCCATGATGCCTTCATTGTGGTTGGGCACCCAGACCGGCCAGCCGAAAGGTTCCAGCAGCAGCGGCTCCGCAACCGAGCTTCCCTCA
>PUOA01000055.1 GCA_003551925.1 Paracoccaceae bacterium | reverse complement strand
GATGCGGGGCCGGCGGGTGGGCGCATCGTGCGGGCGGTGTGCGCGGGGCGGCGATGCGGTTGGGGCTTGCCTTTCCCTCGATTGGTTATATTTTCTTACCAGTCAGGGGAGGGTTTGACCATGGACATGCCGGTTCCGAACGATGACGTGCTGGCGCGCGGCGCGCGGATCATCGATCGTCTTGCAGCGGCAGTGCCGCGCGACGCGCTGATCCGCGACGCGCACGAACTGCGCGCCTATGACTGCGACGCGCTCACCGCCTACAGCTGCGCGCCGCTGGCCGTGGTGCTTCCCGAAACCACCGAAGAGGTGTCTGCCATCCTGCGCATCTGCCACGAGGAGGGCGCGCCCGTGATCCCGCGGGGCTCGGGCACCGGGCTGGCGGGTGGCGCGCTGCCCACCGCCGACAGCGTGCTGCTGGGCGTCTCGCGGATGCGCGAGGTGCTCGAGGTCGACTACGACAACCGCTTCATCCGCGTGCAGTCGGGGCGCACCAACCTGTCGGTGACGGGCGAGGTCGAGGCCGATGGCTTCTTCTACGCCCCCGACCCGTCAAGCCAGCTGGCCTGCGCCATTGCCGGCAATATTGCCATGAACTCGGGCGGGGCGCATTGCCTGAAATACGGCGTGACCACCAACAACCTGCTGGGCGTGCGCGCGGTGCTGATGGACGGCACCATCATCGAGCTGGGCGGGCCGCACATGGACGCGGGCGGGCTGGACCTGCTGGGCGTGCTCTGCGGTTCCGAAGGCCAGCTTGCCATCGTGACCGAGGCCACGCTGCGCATCCTGCCCAAGCCCGAGGGTGCGCGCCCGGTGCTGATGGGCTTCGCCTCGTCCGAAGCGGCGGGCGCCTGCGTGTCCGACATCATCAAGGCCGGTGTCCTGCCGGTGGCGATCGAGTTCATGGATCGGCCCTGCATCCGCGCCTGCGAGGATTTCGCCAGGGCCGGCTACCCGGATTCCGAGGCGCTCCTGATCGTCGAGGTCGAGGGGTCGGAGGCCGAGATCGACGAACAGCTCGGCCTCATCAAGCAGATCGCCTACCGCCACGCGCCCGATGAGCTGCGCGAGGCGAGCTCGGAGGACGAGGCCAAGCGCATCTGGCTGGGGCGGAAATCGGCCTTCGGCGCGATGGGCCAGATCAACGACTACATCTGCCTCGACGGCACGATCCCGGTGTCGGAACTGCCCCGCGTGCTGCGCGCCATCGCCGATCTGTCGCGGCAATACGGGCTGGACGTGGCCAACGTGTTCCACGCGGGCGATGGCAACATGCACCCGCTGATCCTGTTCAACGCCAACACCGAGGGCGAGCTTGCCAAGGCCGAGGCGCTGGGCGCCGACATCCTGCGGCTGTGCGTCGAGGTCGGCGGCTGCCTGACCGGCGAGCACGGCGTGGGCATCGAAAAGCGTGACCTGATGCATGTGCAGTTCGGCCCCGACGATCTGGACGCGCAGATGCGCGTCAAGGACGTGTTCGATCCGCACTGGCTGCTGAACCCGGCCAAGGTGTTCCCGCTCGACGCCAGCGCCGCGCGCCGGGTCGCGCGCCGGGCCGCGCGCAGGGCCGCGTGATGGGCCGCGTGATGGGCCGCGTGATGGGCCGCGTGATGGGCCGCGTGATGGGCCGCGTGATGGGCGCGATCGACAGCGAAGCCGCGCTGGCCGAGGCGATCCGCACCGCCGATGGACCGTTGATGGTGCAAGGCGGCGGGACGCGGCCCGTGGGCAAGCCGGTCTCGGGCACCGCGCTGAGCGTGGCAGGGCTGCGCGGGATCGAGCTTTATGACCCCGGCGCGCTGACGCTGGTGGCCCGCGCGGGCACGCCGCTGGCCGAGATCGCCGGCACGCTCGCCGGCGAGGGGCAGATGCTGCCCTTCGAGCCGATGGACCACCGTGGGCTGATGGGCACCGACGGCGCGCCGACGATCGGCGGCGTGGTGGCGGCCAATGTCTCGGGGCCGCGCCGGGTCACCGCCGGGGCCTGCCGCGACAGCCTGATCGGGGTGCGCTTCGTCGACGGCGCGGGCACTGTGGTCCGCAATGGCGGGCGGGTGATGAAGAACGTCACCGGCTACGATCTGGTCAAGCTGATGGCGGGGTCCTGGGGCACGCTGGGCGTGCTGAGCGAGGTCGCCTTCAAGGTCCTTCCCACCCCCGAGGCCGAGGCGACGCTGGTGCTCGACCCGCTCGAACCCGCGCCGGCGGTCAAGGCGATGGCGGCGGCGCTCGGCTCGCCCTATGGCGTCAGCGGCGCGGCGCGGGATGACGCCGGCCGCGTGCTGATCCGGGTCGAGGGGCTGGCGGCGTCGGTTGCGCACCGTGCGGGCGCGCTCGGCGGTGTGCTGGGCAAGCACGGCACCGCGGCGCGCATCGACGGGGACGAAAGCCGTGCCGCCTGGGCCGCCATCCGCGACGTGGCGGCGTTCCACGGCCGCGCGGGGGATGTGTGGCGGGTGTCGCTCAAGCCCTCGGACGCGCCGGAGCTGCTGGCGCGCGCGGACGCGCCGGCGGTGCTGGACTGGGGCGGGGGGCTGGTGTGGTTGCTGCTGCCCGAAGGCACCGATCTGCGCGCGCAGATGGCGGGCCTCGGCGGGCACGCGACGCTGATCCGCGCTTCCGAGGCCACGCG
>PUOA01000086.1 GCA_003551925.1 Paracoccaceae bacterium | reverse complement strand
GGTGACGGGCCGGTACTGGGCGATGGACCGCGACCGCCGCTGGGACCGGGTGGAGCGCGCCTTCCGCGCCGTTGTCGCAGGCGAGGGGCAGGCCGCCTCCGATGCCGCCGCCGCCGTGGCGAACGCGACCGCGCGCGGCGAGACCGACGAGTTCATCGCGCCCAGCGTGATCGACGGCTATGCCGGCGCCCGCGACGGCGACGGGCTCTTCTGCCTGAACTTCCGCGCAGACCGCGCCCGCGAGATCCTCGCCGCGCTGGCCGATCCCGGCTTCGACGCCTTCGACGCTTCCGCCCGGCCGCACTGGGCAGCCTGCCTCGGCCTTGTCGAATACTCCGACCGCCACCGCGGCTACATGACGGCGATGTTCCCGCCGCGCGACATCGTCAACACGCTGGGCGCCTGGGTCGCCGGGCACGGGCTCCGGCAGTTCCGCCTCGCCGAGACCGAGAAATATCCCCATGTCACCTTCTTCCTCAATGGCGGCAGGGAGACGCCCGAGGAGGGGGAGGAGCGCTTCATGCCGCCCAGCCCGAAGGTGGCGACCTATGATCTCGCCCCCGAGATGGCGGCCGCGGAGGTCACCGAGCGACTGGTCGCCGCCATCGAAAGCGGCCGCTTCGACCTTATCGTCGTGAACTATGCCAACCCCGACATGGTCGGCCACACCGGCGTTATCGAGGCAGCGCGGCGCGCCTGCGCCGCGGTCGACCGCGGGGTGGGCGCGGCGGTCGCGGCGCTGGAGCGGGCCGGCGGCGCGATGCTCCTGACGGCCGATCATGGCAATGCCGAGCAGATGATCGACCCTCAAACCGGCGGGCCGCATACCGCGCACACCACCAACCTCGTGCCTGTGGCGTTGATCGGCGGGCCGGACGGCACCTGGCTGGAAAGCGGGCGGCTGGCCGATGTGGCCCCAACGGTGCTGGCGCTGATGGGCCTCGCGCAACCGCCCGAGATGACCGGGCGCAGCCTGATGCGCTCATGAGCCCTTTCCGCGGCCCGGCCCTGGCGTTGGCCGCTGCGCTGACGATGGCACAGGTGCTGGTGCCCCTTCACGGCACCGCGTGGGCCGACACCTCGCCGCAAACCGCCAATGCCGCCGCGGACAGCGCAGCCGCTGCGCAGGACATCGCCGAAAATGCCCGCAACGCGGCGCTCAGACTGCTGGACGCCATCGACGGCCTCGCCGATGCCGAGCGCGCGCGCGACCGCGCAGCGGCCCTGACCGATACCATCCGCGCCCATGAGGATGGTCTCGCCACCTTGCGCGCCGGGCTGCGCAGCGCGTCGCTGCGCGAGGCCACGCTGCAACGCCAACTCGAGGCGCGAGAGACCGAGCTGATGCAGATCATTGGCGCCATGCTGGCCGTCGAGCGCATCGAGCCCCCCGCGCTGATGCTGCACCCCGATGGGCCGCTGGCCACGGCCCGAGCCGGGATGGTACTCGCCGATCTTGCCCCCGCCATGCAGGCCGAGGCCGATGCCCTTTCCGCCCTGCTGAGCGATCTGGAAACGCTCACCCGGTTGCAGCGCGACGCCGCTGAAACGATCGCCATAGGGCTGGAAAGCCTGCAGGAGGCGCGTATCGCCCTTGCGCAGGCCATGGCCGACCGGCGCGACCTGCCACCACGGCTTGCCGCGGATGAGGCGAGGATGCTCGAATTGCTGGGCGCCGCGCAGACCCTCGAAGAGATGGCCCGCGGTATCGAGTCGCTGCCCGCGGCGCTCGACGTGGCGCTTCCCGGCTTTGCCGATGCGCGCGGCAGCCTGCCGCTGCCGGTGCGTGGAGCATTGTTGCGCCGCGCCGGCGAGGCCGATGCCGCCGGCATTACCCGCCCCGGCCTGTTGCTGGCCACCGAGCCCGGCGCGCTGGTCAGCAGCCCATGGCCCGGCACGGTGCGCTATCGCGGACCGTTGATCGACTACACAAACGTGATCTTGATCGAGCCCGCAGAGGGCTATCTTCTGGTACTTGCCGGGCTTGGATCGGTCTATGTAGAAGCGGGTGATGTTGTTGGCACCGATGGTGCGCTGGGCCTCATGCCGGGGGCCGATGTCGATTTCGATGATTTCGTCCCCGCAGCGCGTGGCAGTGGCACATCGGCCGGACGCAGCGAGACACTGTATCTTGAGATCAGGGAAGACAGCATGGCCATTGACCCCGAGCCATGGTTCGATTTCACTGGCAGTCGAAATGCGCGTTGATCGGGCCCAAGCGGGTGCCAGCGCGAATGGCAAGGTTCTAGGCGGGCGCACGGAGCGTCCCAAATTCGGGAAGAGATGATGCGCAGATATATCGTAGCAGCCATTGCAGGCATCGTGGCGGGCGTGTTGATCAGCACCCAATGGGCCGGTCCGCTGATCGCTCAGGAAGACACCCGCAACCGCAGCGTCTACCAGCAACTTGACCTGTTCGGCGATGTGTTCGAGCGCATTCGGGCGCAATATGTCACCGAGGTTGACACCGGTGATCTGATCCGCGCCGCGATCAACGGGATGCTCAGCTCGCTCGACCCGCATTCCAGCTTTCTGGCGCCGGATGATTTCGAAGACCTGCGCGTGCAGACACGCGGCGCCTTTGGCGGGCTGGGAATCGAGATCAGCCAGCAGGACGGGTATGTTCAGGTCATCG
>PUOA01000118.1 GCA_003551925.1 Paracoccaceae bacterium | reverse complement strand
GCCTGTATTTACAGGTGGGCGCCAGATAACGAGGCCAGGACCCCGCCAGAGCCAGCTCCCTCGGAAATGCTTATCGGCCACTGGAAAAGGACCGCACACGCGAAGAGCAGAACCCGCCTGCTGTCTAGGTAGGCCGGCGCGAGGTGTCGCGCAAGGCTTGTGTTTGTTTCTTGTTTGTTCATACTCGATCCATGCGCGATCCTGTCCAGCTGCAACCCGGCCAGCGCCTCGCCCGCGGGGTGTGCCGGCATCTGACCGCGCGCGGGCTGGCGTGCCTGACCGAATTCACGCCTGCGCGCGGACTGCGCGTGGATGTGATCGCGCTGGGCAAGCGGGGCGAGGTCTGGATCGTCGAGTGCAAGTCCAGCCGCGCCGATCTGCGCGCCGACCGCAAATGGCAGGGCTATCTGGAGTGGTGCGACCGCTACTTCTGGGCCGTCCCGCCCGATTTCGATGCCGATCTGCTGCCCGAGGGGTGCGGGATCCTGCACGCCGACGATTTCGGCGCCGAGGTCGCGCTGATGGCGCCCGAACACCCCCTGCCCCCGGCGCGCCGCAAGGCGCTCACGCGCGCCTTCGCACAGGCGGCGGCGTGGCGGTGGCAGGCGCTGGCCGATCCGGGCAGCGTCGCCGGGGGCTGAGTGCGGCTCAGTCCAGCGGCGCGCTTGCCAGCTCTGCGGCGACGTCGTCATCCACCGGGGTGGCGAAGCTTTCGACGATGAAGCCCAGCGTCAGATACATGCCCACGGTGGCGATCAGGTCGAGCACAGCCTTCGGGCCGCCCACCGCCTGCGCCTGCGCGTCGGTCAGCTTGTGGTGATCGACCAACGCATCGACCGCGCGGGCAAGCGCGGCGTCGGACGCCGCCATCGCCTCCGGGTCGCCGCGCAGGGTGCGGATGCGGGCATCGCTCAGCCCCGCGCGACGGCCGCGCACCACATGATGCGCCCATTCGTAGGCGCTGCCCAGCCGGTGCGCGAGGCGCAGGATCACCACCTCGGCCCGTTCGGGGCCCAGCGCAGTGTTCTGGACCACATGCCCGCGCAGCCCCGCAAAGGCGCGCAGCAGGTCGGGGTGGTGCGCCATCACACGGTAGACGTTGAGCCGCCCGGCGAAGCCCGCGCGCAGGTCATCAACCGCCTCGGGCCAGTCGGCATCACGGAGCGGGTCCATCCGCTCAGCCCTGCGCCAGCGCGGCATCGACCGCCTCGGCCAGGCGTCCGACGATCTCGGCCACATCGGCCTGGGACACTATGAAAGGCGGCGCGAGCAGCACATGGTCGCCGCGCACCCCGTCGATGGTCCCGCCCATCGGGTAGACCATCAGCCCGCGCGCCATCGCCGCCGCCTTGATCTTCGCGTGCAGCTTGCGCGCGGGGTCGAAGGGCGCCCTGGTCTCGCGGTCGGCGACCAGCTCGATCGCCTGAAACAGCCCCCGGCCGCGGATGTCGCCCACATGCGGGTGCACGCCGAACGCGTCGGTCAGCGTGGCGCGCAGATCCGCACCGCGCGCGCGGACATTGGCCAGCAGGTCGTCGCGCGCGATCACCTGCTGCACCGCCAGCGCGGCGGCGGCGGCGGTCGGGTGCGCCATGTAGGTGTGCCCGTGCTGAAAGAACCCGCTGCCGCCGGCGAAGGCGTCAAAGATGCGCCGCGCCAGCAGCACCGCGCCGATGGGCTGGTAGCCCCCGCCCAGCCCCTTGGCGATGGTCATCAGATCCGGCGCGATGCCCTCGGCCTCGCAGGCGTGCAGCGTGCCGGTGCGGCCCATGCCGCACATCACCTCGTCCAGGATCAGCAGCACGCCGTAACGGTCGCAGATCGCGCGGATGCGCTTGAAATAGTCGGCCACGGGCGGCACGGCGCCGGCGGTCGCGCCGACCACGGGCTCGGCCACGAAGGCCGCCACGCTGTCGGGGCCTAGTTCGAGGATCTTCTCCTCCAGCTCGCCGGCGGCGCGGGCAGCGTAGTCGGCATCGCTCTCGCCGTCGCGCTGCTCGCGGTAGGCAAAGCACGGCGCGATGTGATGCGCCTGCATCAGCAGCGGCTTGAACTGCGCGCGGCGCCATTCGTTGCCACCGGCGGCCAGCGCGCCCAGCGTGTTGCCGTGATAGCTCTGGCGCCGGGCGATGACGTGGCGCCGCTGCGGCTCGCCGATTTCGGTGAAATACTGGCGCGCCATCTTCAGCGCGGCCTCCACCGCCTCGGACCCGCCCGAGACGAGGTAGACATGGCTGATCCCCTCGGGCGCGTCGGCCACCAGCCGGTCGGCCAGCGCCTCGGCCACGTCCGAGGTGAAGAACCCCGAATGCGCATAGGCGAGCCGGTCGACCTGCGCATGGATGGCATCGATCACGTCGCGGTGGCCGTGACCCAGGCACGACACCGCCGCCCCGCCCGAGGCGTCGATGTAGCTGCGCCCCTCGGCGTCGGTGAACCGGATGCCCTGTGCGGCGGTGGCGACAGGCAGATCGGCGTGGATGTTGCGGTGCAGAAGATGCGTCATGTCAGGGCCTTGTCAGCTGAGATAGGTGTCGAACGCATCAAGATGCGCATCGAATTGGGCCAGCGCGTCCAGCGCGGCCTCCACCGCCTCGGACCCGCCCGAGACGAGGTAGACATGGCTGATCCCCTCG
>PUOA01000032.1 GCA_003551925.1 Paracoccaceae bacterium | reverse complement strand
TGCGCGTGGTCGGTCATGGGTCTGCCCTTCCGTCTGGACGCTCAGAGGCGGATGTGAATGTTGCCGTAGCCATCGACATGGGCCGCGTTTCCGGGGTGGATCACCACCGTGGTGCCGGGGTCCTCGACGATGGCGGGGCCGGTGAAGCGCATGCCGGGGCGAAGCGCGGTGCCGTCGTAGATGTCGGCCTCGTGGATGCCTTCGAGCGCGTAATCCACCGCGCGGCGGCCCTTCAGCGCCGCAGATGGATCGGCGGGGCCTTCGTCGGCCTTGTGCATGGTCAGCTTGCCGACCTCGGCGCTGGCGACCAGATGGATGCCCACCATCTCGACCGGGGCCTCCAGGCGGTAGGTGTATTCCTTCTCGTAGGCGGCATGGAACGCGTCGGCGATGGCATCGAGCCGCGCGTCGGTCACCGCGCCGGGGTCGAGCAGCACTTCGGTGGTGTGTTCCTGGTTCTGGTAACGGAACTTGCCGTAGCGCAGGAACTGCACGCGTCCGGGGGCCACCCCCTCGGCCTCGAACTGGGCGCGGGCGCGGGCCTCGGTCTCGGCGAACAGCGCCTCGATCCCTTCGGCGGCACCGGGGGCCAGATCGGCCAGCCGGGTGACGAAGTAGTCGCGCCGCAGGTCGGACATCATCATCCCCCAGGCGGAAAACACCGGCGCGCCCTGCGGGATCACCACATGCGTCATCCCCATCTCGGCGGCCAGCGCCACCGCGTGCATCGCACCGCCGCCGCCAAAGGCCACCAGCGTGAAGTCGCGCGGATCATGCCCGCGGTTGAGCGACACCAGCTTGAGCGCATTTACCATGTTGTTGTTGGCGATGCGGATGATCCCGCGCGCGGCCTCGGCGGTATCGACGCCCAGCCGCGCGCCCAGCTGGGCGATGGCGGCTTCGGCCGCGTCCATGTCGGCGGTGATGTCACCGCCGCAGAAATAGTCGCGGTTGATCCGGCCCAGCCACAGATTGGCATCGGTGGTGGTGGCCGCGGTGCCGCCGCGGCCATAGGCGGCCGGGCCGGGAACCGCGCCGGCGGATTGCGGACCGACATGGAGCTTGGCGAAATCATCCACCCAGGCGATGGAGCCGCCGCCATTGCCGATTTCCACCAGATCGACCACCGGCGTCATGATCGGATAGCCGGCCGAGGTGCGGTCGCGTTCGATCCAGTAATCGGTCATGATCCGCACCTGCCCGTCCTGAATGAGCGAGCATTTCGCGGTCGTCCCCCCGATATCGAGCGCCAGCACATTGGGCGCGCCGATCAGGCGGCCCAGCTCCGCCGCCCCCCAGAACCCCGAGGCCGGGCCGGATTCGACCATGGTGATCGGCGTCCGGGCCACGGCATCGAGCGTTTCGATCCCGCAATTGGACTGCATGATATAGGGCGCGCGCTTCAGCCCGCGCTCCGCCAGCCCCTGCGCCAGCCGGTCCAGATACCGCGCGGCGATGGGCTGGACATAGGCCGACAGCACGGCGGTGTTGGTGCGCTCGTATTCGCGCCATTCGCGCGTGATCTGGTGCGAGGCCACGGCCGCGACCTCGGGCCAGAGCCGCTGCAATTCGGCCAGCGCGGCCTGTTCGTGGGTGGGGTCGGTGTAGGAATGCAGGAACGCGATGGCCACCGCCTGAACCCCGGCCGCCCTGAAATCCTCGACGATGCCGGGCAGCGGCGACAGGTCCAGCGGCGCGCGCTCCTCGCCGGTATAGGTCAGCCGTCCGGGCAGTTCGCGGCGCAGGTGCCGCGGCACGAAGGGTTTGGGCTTTTCGTAGTGCAGGTTGAAGAAATCGGGGCGGTTGCCGCGCGCGATCTCGAGCACGTCGCGGAAGCCTTCGGTGGTGATCAGCCCCACCGTCGCGCCCTTGCGTTCGGTCAGCGCGTTGATCACCACGGTGGTGCCGTGGGCCAGAAAGTCGATCCCGGACGGGTCGATCCCGGCCTTGTCGATCACGTTCAGCACGCCGCGTTCGAAATCGGGGGGCGTGGTGTCGGCCTTGGCGGTGCGGATGCGCGACGCGCCGGTGGCGGTGTCGGTCTCGAAGCACACCAGATCGGTGAAGGTGCCGCCGACATCGGTGGTCACGCGCAGGGTCTTGTCGGACATCAGGTCAGCTCCTCGTCGGATGTCAGGGCGTGGCGATGCGCCAGCATCAGGCACAGCGCACCCGGCAGCCGCAGCGCCTGCGCGGCGGCCACGCGGTCAGGGGTGAAATGGCCGGCCTCGTGCAGCAGGTTCAGCGTGCCGATCACGCGCCCGCCAATGACGACGGGCAGGTTCAGCACCGATGCGCAGCCCAGCCGGGCGATGAGTTCGTGGTCGAAGAACACCGCGCGGATGCCGGCCAGGTCGTTGGCCACGAAAACCTGATGACGGTGCAGGACCTGCCGCGCCCAGTCGGTTTCGTTGGCGGGCTTGGTGCCCGACACCGGATAGGCGTCGGGCATGTTGGACCAGGCGCGCCGGGCCATGCCGGTGTCGGCGTCGAAGGTCATGGTGGTGAACAGCTTCACCCCCACCAGCCGCTGCGCCATGGCGCACAGCGCCTCATGCGCGCGGTCGGGCTGCGGGCTGGCGGCTAGCGCGGCGCAGAATTCGGTCTCGTCACGGGGTGTCACGAAGCGGGTCCTCCCTGGGCAATGCGCGCGCGCAGCGCGTCCTCCTCGGGCGTGACCACCGGCACGGCGGCGATCAGGCTGCGGGTATAGGCATGGGCGGGGGCGGCGAAGAGCTGCGCCACGGGGCCGGTTTCCAGCAGCCGGCCGCGTTCGAACACCGCCACGCGGTCGGCGACATTGCGCACCACCGACAGGTCGTGCGTGATGAACACATAGGTCAGCCCGCGCTGGCGGCGCAGATCGTCCAGCAGCCGCAGCACCCGCGCCTGCACCAGCACATCCAGCGCCGAGGTCGGTTCATCCAGCACCAGCAGCGGTGCCTCGCAGGCCAGCGCGCGGGCGATGGCCACCCGCTGGCGCTGCCCGCCCGACAGCGCGGCGGGCGCACGGCGGGCGAACTCGCCGGGCAGACCGACCTCTTCCAGCAGCCGGCGCACATGCGCGTCGCGCCCCGCGCGCGGGCCGATCGCGTGCACGTCGAGCGCAAGCCGCAGCGACGCGCCCACCGACCGGCGCGGGTTGAGCGCCGACAGCGGGTTCTGCTGGACAAGCTGGATCGCGCGACGATGCTCGATCCGCCGCCGCGCGGGCAGTTCGGCACCGTCGAGCATGATCCGCCCCGCGCTGGGCGGATAGATGCCAAGGATCAGGTTCGCCAGCGTCGTTTTCCCCGACCCGGATTCGCCCACCACGGCCAGGCACTCGCCGCGCGCCACCTGCAACGACACGCCATCGAGCGCGACCACCTCGCCGGCGCCGCTGCCGAAGACGCGGCGCACCCCTTCGATGCTCAGGAACGGTGTCGCCATCATGTCACCTCGGGCCTGGCCATCACGTCGCCTCCGGCTCGGCAACGCCGGGGTGGAGCTCCATCGGCGCGGCGAAGGCGTCATCGCGCTCGGGCAGATCGGGGATGCCGCCGCCGGTGATGCGCGGCACCGCCGCCATCAGCGCGCGGGTGTATGCGTGGCGCGGGGTGTCGAACAGCGCCGCCGTCGGCCCGTGTTCGACGATCCGGCCCTTGTAGATCACATAGACCCGGTCGGCGAATTCGCGCACCACGCCCAGATTGTGCGAGATGAACAGCACGGCCGCGCCGTGATCGGCCACCATCCGCCGCATCAGCCCCAACGTTTGCGCCTGCACGGTCACATCCAGCGCGGTGCCGGGTTCATCGGCGATCAGCAGCGCGGGGTTGTTGGCCAGCGCCATGGCGATCATCACGCGCTGGTTCATCCCGCCCGAAAGCTGGAAGGCGTAGGCATCAAGCACGCGCGCTGGGTCGTGGATCGCGACCTCATCGAGCAGCGCGGCAGCACGGGCGCGCGCGGCGCGCTCGGTGATCGCCGGATCGGCGCGGCGCAGCACCTCGGTGAACTGGGTGCCGATGCGGTAGACCGGGTTCAGCGCCGAGGTCGGGTCCTGAAAGATCATCGACATCCGCCGCCCGCGCAGCGCCACCCGCGCGCGCCGCGACATCGCCGCCAGATCACGCCCTTCGACGCGGACCTGCCCGGTGATCCGCGCGCCGCGCTGGTCCTGCAGCAGCCCCAGCACGATCCGCGCCGTCACCGATTTGCCCGAGCCGGATTCGCCCACCAGCGCCACGCGCTCGCCCGCGCGGATGTGCAGCGAAATCCCGTGCAGCACCTCGGTCACGCCGGTATAGCCGCGAAAGGCCAGCCGCAGGTCGCGCAGCAGCAGCGTGGGCGCATCGGTCATTGGTCGGCCCCCAGGATTTCGCGCAGCGCGTCGCCCACCAGGTTGAAGCCGAACACCGCCAGCAGGATCGCCAGCCCCGGAAACACCGTCAGCCACCAGCTGTCGGGCAGATAGGTCGCGCCATCGGCCACCATCGAGCCCAGATCGGGCGTCGGCGGCTGCACCCCCAGCCCCAGAAACGACAATGACGAGGCGATCAGGATCACGAAGCCCAGATCGAGCGTCATCTTGGTGACGATGGAGGGCACGCAGTTGGGCAGGATCTCGCGGAACATCACCCAGACGCGCCCGGCGCCCAGCACCTCGGCGGCCAGCACATAGCCTTCCTCGCGCTCGGCACGGGTCAGGTTGTAGACCAGCCGCGCATACCACGGCCACCACATGGCGGTCACGGCCAGCATCCCGTTGATCAGCGTGGGCTCCAGAACCCCCATGATCGACATCGCCAGCACCAGCGGCGGGATCGACAGGAACACATCGGTGAGCCGCATCAGCACATATTCGACACGCCCGCCCAGATACCCCGCAACCAGGCCCACCGTCACCCCGATCGGCACGGCGATCGCCAGCACCACCACCCCCAGCAGCAACGAGATCCGATAGGCATAGACGATCCGGCTGAACAGGTCCCGGCCCACCAGATCGGTGCCCATCGGATGCTGCGCCGACGGCGGCTGGTTGAAATTGGCGAAATCCACCACCGCGCCGCGGTGTTCGGGAAACGGCACGATGACATCCGCCAGCAGCGCCGACAGCACCACCGTTGCCACCAGCAGCACCCCGAAGGCCGAGAGCGGGTTGCGCAGCAGGATGACAAGCGTGCGCTTCATGACGGCCTCGTGGAATGGCGGATGCGCGGGTTGATGTAGGCCAGCAGGATGTCGATGATCATGTTGACGATCAGGAACAGCGCCGAGATCACCAGCACCGTGCCCACGATCCCGTTGAGGTCCTTGCGCAGGATCACCTCGACCCCGTAGCGCGACAGTCCCGGCCAGGCGAACACCGCTTCCACCAGGAACGCGTTGCCCAGCATCGCCGCGAAATCCAGCCCGATGATCGTCAGCGACGGGATCAGCGACGGGCGGAACGCGTAGGACCGCGCGATCTTGCGCTCCGAAAAGCCGTAGGATTGCGCCATCTCGATATAGGGCTTGTCGTAGGTCTCGATCATGTTGGCCCGCGTCAGCCGCGCGGCCTGCCCGATCCCCGACAGCGCCAGCGCAAAGGCCGGCAGCGCCAGATGCGCGGCGGCGTTGCGGAATGCGTCGAAGCGCCCGGCCAGCAGCGTGTCGATCAGCATGAAGCCGGTGACGCGCGGCACGGCCATCGCCTCGGAGATCCGCCCGGCGATGGGAAAGATCGGCAGGAAATAGGCAAACAGCAGCATCAGGATCACCGCCCACACGAAGCTGGGCGCCGACACCCCCAGCAGCGAGATCACCCGGATCGTGCTGTCCACCCAGCTGTTGCGATACCGCGCCGCCAGCGCCCCCAGCGGCAGCCCGATGAGCACCATCATCAGCCCGGCCACCACGATCAGCTCCATCGTCGCGGGCAGGAACTGCGCGATGTCGGCGGTCACGGGGCGGTTGGTGTAAAGCGACACGCCCAGATCCCCGCGCGCCAGGTCGCGCAGGAAGATGCCGTATTGCACCACGATCGGCTCATCCAGGTTGAGCCGCGCGCGCAACGCCTCCACCTGCTCGGCGGTGGCGTTGGCCCCCAACGCGATGCGCGCCGGGTCGCCGGGGATCACCCGCGCGATGGCGAAGATCAGCATGGACACCCCGATCAGCACGATCAACGAGGTTCCAAGCCGCCACAGGATGAGGCGGAGAAGCGGCGGCATCGGCCAACCCTTCGGACAGATGTTGCATCATCGCGGCTGGCGGGGCGAGGCCCGCCAGCCGCCGCGCGCGGGTCTCAGTCGGTCATGTCCATCAGCCGGAAGCTGAAGCCCATGCCGTCCAGCCCGAAGGCCGCGTCGGGATCGCTGAGCGCGGGCGCCGCGACCCGGTTGGACGCGCCGAACACCGACACCCGGTCGAAGGCAAAGATCGTCGGCGCGATCTCCATCAGCCGGTCGTTGAGCTGCGCGTAAAGCGCGGCGCGCTCGTCCTCGGCTTCGGCACGCCGCGCTTCGTCGAGCAGGCGGTCGACCTCGTCATCGGCCAGATGTTCGGGCGACTGCCACGTCCCCGCCGCCGAGGAATGGAACTGGCCGTAAAGCAGCGTGTCCGGGTCGCCCGTCACCGCGTTGGCGAAGATCTGCGAGATGTGCGGCGCGGTCTCGGCCGAGGTCGCCAGATCGGTGAACACCGCCCAGGGCACGCGCCGGATCTCGGTGTTGAAGCCAAGCTCGGCGAAGTTGGACTGCATCATCAGCGAGAACCGCTCCTGCACCGGCACCTCGGCGGTCCAGGCGATTTCCAGCGTGAAATCGGCCGGATCATGCGCGCATTCGGCCAGATGCGCGCGCGCGGCGTCCATGTCGCGCTCCAGGATCGCGTCGGGGTCGTTGGCGCCCAGCATCCCGACCGGGATCGCGCCCGTGGACGGCGTGCCTTGCGCCACGCCCTCGTCGATGGCGATGATCTGCATGATGGCACCGTAATCGAAGGCCGCCGACAGCGCCCGCCGGCAGTTGACATCATCCAGCGGCGCCTTCGTGGTGTTCATCTTGACGTAGAACGCCCCGGCGCTGGTTTCGGTCAGGAACTGCCCGCCGGCGTTGCCGATCGCGCGCAGCACCTCGGGCGGGAGCCACTGCGAGGATATGTCGTGCTCATTGGTGGCGATCAGCGTGCGCACGGTGGCGGCCTCGAGCCCGTAGCGCAGCCGCACGCGGTCGGGCGCGGCGTCGGGCACGCCCAGGAAATAGTCCTCGTTGCGCAGGAACATGGTCTCCTCCTGCGGGTTGTGCGCGCTCACGGTGTAGGCGCCGGTGCCGGCGGCGTTCGCGGCCAGGAACGCCTCGCCCCAGTCGCCCATCTCGTCGTCGCCATCGGCGAGGTTCTCCATCACCAGCGCGCGGTCGATGATCGGCAGGCGCACCAGCGCCGACACGAAGGGCGAGTTCGCTTCGCTGAGGTTGAAGCGCACGGTATGGTCGTCGATGGCCTCGGCGCTGTCGACGACGCCGAACAGATAGGACAGCCCCTGCCCCAGCGCCTGCATCCGCTCGAGCGAGAAGACCACGTCATGCGCGGTCATCGGGTTGCCGCTGTGAAAGGTCACGTCGTCGCGCAGGTGGAAGATCCAGCTGTCGCCGTCCGCCTCCCACGCGCGGGCCAGATGCGGGGCCATGCCGGGGCCGCCCTGAACCGGCAGCACCAGGGTGTCATAGGCGTTGAACATCAGGATCGAGTCCGCGTAGTCCGAGGCCTTGCCGGGGTCGAGCTGGCCGACCGGCACCTCGTCCAGCCGCAGCACCGATTCGGCCGACGCGGCCAGCGGTGCGGTCACACCAAGCGCGGTCGCGCAGAAAAGCGCGGCGCGCAGACTGCCATGAAGCGTTGTCATGTTGGGTCCTCTCTGTTGTCGGGATGGGTCCGGGGGGTGGCGCCGCCTTGTTCTCCGGCGGCCGGGGGTGTGCCGGCCACGGCGGCGACGCGGTCGCGGCCACGCCGGATCGCGTGGTCCTGCGCCAGGGTCGGGGCGCCGTCACCGTCGCCGAACACATCCATGGTGCAGGTGTGCAGGATCGTCGCCGGCCGGTCGGTGTGGTTCCACGACGAATGCACGATGGTCGACGGGAAATGGATCGAATCGCCCTTTTCCAGGATCGTGCGCGCGCCCTCCACTTCGACCGTGATCGCGCCGTCCAGGATGAAGAACATCTCCTCGCCCTCATGGCTGATCGGCTCGGTGCGGTGCCCGGGGGGTTCGTGGATGATCAGGCTGCGCAGCACGTTGCCGGGAAACGACGCCGACAGCCGCTCATAGGTCAGCGCATTGTCGCCCACCGCATAGATCGGGCGCTGTGCGCTGCGCGTGGCCGAGCTTTCGCCGCGCGGCTGGTCCAGGAAGCGGCTGACCTCGGTTCGCAGCACGCGCGCGACCGACACCAGCGACGACAGCGACGGCGTCGCCAGGCCGCGTTCGATCTGCGAGATGAACCCGACCGACAGCCCCGCTCCGTCCGCGACCTCCTGCATGGTCAGCTTCAGCGCCTTGCGCCGCCGCCGCAGCCGCGCGCCGAGCGATTCGTCGCGCTGGGGTGCAGGGGTCGAGCGGGCGGCGCTGTGGTCCATCGGGCTCTCCGTTTTAGCAACGCTAAAGTGCCAAGCACCCAGACCGGCGTCAATGATTTTTATTTACACTAAAACAGCGGTCGCTGTTTCGCTGTGGGCGGCAGCTTGCGGATGCGCGCGGATCGCCTATTCTCGGGGCATGTTGTCTGCACCGAACGCCCTGATCTCCGGCCCGCTGCGCGATCCCGTCGCGGCGCTGATCGAGGCCGGGGGCGACGGGGTGCTGGCGGTGATCATCGGGGTCGAAGGCCCGTCCTATCGCCCGCTCGGCGCGGTCATGGCGCTCGACGCGGCGGGCGGGCGCACGGGGTCGCTGTCCTCGGGGTGCGTGGAAAGCGACATCGCGCTGCACGCGACCGAGGCGCTGGAGGCGGGCGCGCCGCGGATCATCCGCTACGGGCGCGGCTCGCCCTTCATGGACATCCAGTTGCCCTGCGGCGGCGGGCTGGAAATCGCGCTGATCCCGCGCCCGGATGCGGGCGTGCTGCAAGCGCTCACCGACGCCCGCGCGGCACGGCGCGCGGTGACGCTGGAGATCGATCTGGACACCGGCACCCTGGCGCTGGCCGAGACGGGCGAAACCGGGCGCGACGGCGCGCGCTTCCGCGTCCGTTTCCTGCCCGAGATCCGGTTTCTGGTGTTCGGCAAGGGCCCCGAGGCCAGCACCTTCACCGCGCTGGTGCAGGCCGCCGGCTACCCGGTGGTGATGCTGTCCCCCGACGACGAAACCCTTGCCGCCGCGCAGGAGATCGGGGCCGAGACGCGGCACCTGCCCTCGGCGCGCTTTCCGGCGGATCTGGAGGTTGATGATCGCAGCGCCGTGGTGCTGTTCTTTCATGACCACGACTGGGAACCGCCGATCCTGCTGGGCGCCGCGGCGACACCGGCCTTCTATATCGGCGCGCAGGGCAGCGCGCGGGCGCGCGATCTGCGGATGATGGAGCTTCAGGCGCTGGGCATGACCACCGAAGACCGCGCACGCCTGCACGGCCCCATCGGCCTGGTCCCGTCGGCCCGCGATGCGCGCACGCTGGCGGTGTCGGTGCTGGCCGAGGTTCTGGCCGAAAGCGCGGCGCCGGCGCGAACCGGCGCCGCCTG
Source organism: Paracoccaceae bacterium (assembly GCA_003551925.1). GTDB lineage: Bacteria > Pseudomonadota > Alphaproteobacteria > Rhodobacterales > Rhodobacteraceae > Rhabdonatronobacter. The sequence goes on along the minus strand of PUOA01000032.1, from coordinate 2,571 downwards.
AGCGTCAGACAGCCGCGGCGACGGCGCGCTTCGCCATCACCTTGACCAGATGCGCGCGATACTCGGCGCTGCCGTGGATGTCGGACATCATGCCGTCCGCGGGCACCGACACCGCGTCCAGCGCCGATTCCGAGAAATCGGCGGACAATGCGGCTTCCATCTCGGCGCTGCGGAACACCCCGCCCTCGCCCGCGCCGGTGACGGCCACGCGCACGCCGCCCCCGGTTTCGGCCACGAACACCCCGACGATGGCGTAGCGCGAGGCCGGGTTGCGGAACTTGGCGTAGGCGCCGCGTTTGGGCAGCGGGAAGGAGATGGCGGTGATGATCTCGCCTTCGTCCAGCGCGGTGGTGAACATGCCGTCGAAGAAGTCGGCGGCGGCGATCTCGCGCGCGGTGGTGATCACGGTCGCACCCAGCGCCAGCACCGCCGCCGGGTAATCCGCCGCCGGGTCGTTGTTGGCGACCGACCCGCCCAGCGTGCCCATGTGGCGCACCGCCGGATCGCCGATCCCCGCCGCCAGACAGGCCAGCGAGGGCAGATGCGCCAGCACATCGGCGTTGCCCGCGACCTCGGCATGCGTGGTGGCGGCACCGATGCGCAGCGCGTCGCCGTCGCGGGTGACGCCCGACAGACCCGGAATGCGGCGGATGTCCACCAGATCGCTGGGCGCGGCGAGGTGCTGCTTCATGGTCGGCAGCAGCGTCTGCCCACCGGCGAGCACCTTGGGGTCGTCGGCGTCGCCCAGCAGCTTGATCGCGTCGTCGATCGATCCGGGGCGGTGATACTGAACCTCATACATGGATCGTCCCTCCGGTTACTCGGCGGCCATCGCCGGGCGGGTTGCGTTCAGCGCCGCCCAGACGCGGGCGGGGGTGGCGGGCATCTGCAGGTCCTCGGTGCCGATGGCGTCGGTGATCGCGTTGATCACCGCCGGCGGCGCGCCGATGGCGCCGGCCTCGCCGCAGCCCTTCAGCCCCAGCGGGTTGTTGGGCGAAGGCGTGCAGCCATGCGTGGTCACATAGGACGGCACGTCATCGGCGCGCGGCATGCAGTAATCCATGTAGGACCCCGTCACCAGCTGGCCGCTGTCGTCGTAGACCACGCCTTCCAGCAGCGCCTGCCCGATGCCCTGCGTCACGCCGCCATGCACCTGGCCTTCGACAACCATCGGGTTGATGATGGTGCCGAAATCGTCGGCCGAGACGAACTGGATCACTTCGGTCACGCCGGTGTCGGGATCGACCTCGACCTCGCAGATGAAGCAGCCCGACGGGAACGAGAAGTTCACCGGATCGAAGAACGAGGTCTCCTTCAGCCCGGGCTCCATGCCCTCGGGCAGGTTGTGGGCGATGTAGGCGCCCAGCGCGACCTCGTGCCAGGCCATCTTCTTGTCGGTGCCCGCGACCTTCAGCTCGCCGTTTTCGATGACGATGTCGTCCTCGCTCGCCTCCATCTGGTGCGCGGCGATCTTCTTCGCCTTCAGCTCGACCTTCTCCAGCGCCTTGACGATGGCCGACATCCCCACCGGCCCCGAGCGCGAGCCGTAGGTGCCCATGCCGAACTGGGTCTTGTCGGTGTCGCCGTGGACGATCGAGACGTTGTCGATGGACACGCCCAGCCGGTCGGCGACGACCTGCGCGAAGGTGGTGTCGTGGCTCTGCCCGTGGCTGTGACAGCCGGTCAGCACCTCGATCGTCCCCACCGGGTTCACGCGGACCTCGGCCGATTCCCACAGCCCCACGGCGGACCCGATCGACCCCACCGCAGCCGAGGGCGCGATGCCGCAGGCTTCGATGAACACCGAATAGCCCAGGCCCCGCAGCTTGCCCCGCGCCGCGGCTTCGGCCTTGCGCGCCGGGAAGCCGGCGACGTCCGCGGCCTCCTGCCCCTTTTGCAGGATGTCGAAGAAATCGCCCGCGTCGTAGTTCATGATCACCGGCGTCTGATGCGGGAAGGACTTGATGAAGTTGAGCTTGCGCAGCTCGGCCGGGTCCTTGCCCATCTGCCGCGCGGTGATCTCGATCAGCCGTTCGACCAGATACGTCGCCTCGGGGCGGCCGGCACCGCGATAGGCGTCCACGGGCACGGTGTTGGTGTTCACCGCCTTCACGGTGCAATAGATCGCGTCCATGTCGTAGACGCCCGACAGCAGCGTGCCATAGAGATATGTCGGCGTGGCGGTGGCGAAGAGCGACACATAGGCGCCGATATTGGCGATGGTGTCGACCTTGAAGCCGGTGATCCGCCCGTCAGCGTCGAAGCCCATCCGCGCCTTGGTGATGTGGTCGCGGCCATGCGCGTCGGTCATGAAGCTTTCCGACCGTGTGGCCGTCCACTTGACCGACCGGCCGGTCTTCATCGACGCCCAGAGGCAGGTGATCTCCTCGGGGTAGATGTAGATCTTGGAGCCGAAGCCGCCGCCGACATCGGGGGCGACCACGCGCAGCTTGTGCTCGGGCGCGACGTTGTAGAACGCGCTGAGCACCAGCCGGGCGACATGCGGGTTCTGGCTGGTGGTGTAGAGCGTGTAGCGGTCGTCGATGTCGTCATAGATCGCCACGGCGGAAC
>PUOA01000298.1 GCA_003551925.1 Paracoccaceae bacterium | reverse complement strand
GCAAAGGTGCGGCTGACCAACGGCTACGAGGTGATCAGCTACATCCCCGGCGAGAAGCACAACCTGCAGGAACACTCGGTCGTGCTGATCCGCGGCGGCCGGGTAAAGGACCTTCCGGGCGTGCGTTACCACATTCTGCGCGGCGTGCTGGATACCCAGGGCGTGAAGGACCGCCGCCAGCGTCGTTCGAAATACGGCGCCAAGCGTCCGAAGTAAGGAGAAAACAGCATGTCGCGTCGTCACGCTGCCGAAAAGCGCGAAGTCCTGCCTGATGCCAAGTATGGCGACCAGGTTCTGACGAAATTCATGAACAATCTGATGATCGACGGCAAGAAGTCGGTCGCGGAATCGATCGTCTACAACGCGCTGGAGCGGGTTGAGCAGAAGCTGAAGCGGTCCCCCATCGAGGTGTTCCACGAGGCGCTGGACAACATCAAGCCGTCGGTCGATGTGCGTTCGCGCCGGGTTGGCGGTGCTACCTATCAGGTTCCGGTCGAGGTGCGCCCGATCCGCCGCGAGGCGCTGGCCATCCGCTGGCTGATCATCGCCGCGCGCAAGCGTAACGAGAACACGATGGAAGAGCGTCTGGCGGGCGAGTTGTCCGATGCGGTGAACAACCGCGGCACCGCCGTCAAGAAACGCGAAGACACGCACAACATGGCCGATGCCAACAAGGCATTCAGCCACTACCGCTGGTAAGGAGCACCCGTATCATGGCACGCGAATATCCGCTGACGCGATACCGCAACTTCGGGATCATGGCCCATATCGACGCGGGCAAGACCACGACGACCGAACGGGTCCTGTTCTACACCGGCAAGTCCCACAAGATCGGCGAGGTGCATGACGGCGCCGCGACGATGGACTGGATGGAGCAGGAGCAGGAGCGCGGGATCACCATCACCTCGGCCGCGACGACGACCTTCTGGCAGCGCCAGGAGGACCCGACGACCGAGGGCACCAGCGACACCAAGTACCGCTTCAACATCATCGACACGCCGGGCCACGTGGATTTCACCATCGAGGTGGAACGCTCGCTGGCCGTGCTCGACGGTGCGATCTGCCTGCTGGACGCCAACGCCGGCGTCGAGCCGCAGACCGAAACGGTGTGGCGTCAGGCCGACCGTTACAAGGTGCCGCGGATCGTCTTCGTCAACAAGATGGACAAGATCGGCGCCGATTTCTTCAACTGCGTCAAGATGATCAAGGACCGCACCGGCGGCACGCCCTGCCCGGTGGCCCTGCCGATCGGTGCCGAGGACCAGCTTGAGGGCATCATCGACCTGATCAAGATGGAAGAATGGGTCTGGAAGGGTGAGGATCTGGGCGCCTCCTGGGTGCGCCAGCCGATCCGTGCCGAGCTGAAGGACCAGGCTGACGAGTGGCGCAACAACATGATCGAGCTCGCCGTCGAGATGGACGACGACGCGATGGAAGCCTACCTGGAAGGCAACGAGCCCGATGAGGACACGCTGCGCAAGCTGATCCGCAAGGGCACGCTGTCGCTGACCTTCTTCCCGGTTCTGGCCGGCTCGGCCTTCAAGAACAAGGGCGTGCAGCCGCTGCTCAATGCGGTGATCGACTTCCTGCCGGCGCCGATCGACGTGCCGATGCTCAAGGGCTTCTCGCCCGATGACGAGACCGAGACGCGCAATATCGAGCGCCCCTCGGACGATGCCGCGCCCTTCTCGGCGCTGGCCTTCAAGATCATGAACGACCCCTTTGTGGGCTCGCTGACCTTTGCGCGCATCTATTCGGGTGTCCTGCGCAAGGGCGACACGATGCTCAACTCGACCAAGGGCAAGCGCGAGCGTGTCGGGCGCATGATGATGATGCACTCGAACAACCGCGAAGAGATCGACGAGGCCTTCGCCGGCGACATCATCGCGCTGGCCGGGCTGAAGGAGACGACGACCGGCGACACGCTGAGCGATCCCTCGAAGCCCGTGGTTCTGGAAACCATGACCTTCCCCGAGCCGGTGATCGAGATCGCGGTCGAGCCCAAATCCAAGGCCGACCAGGAGAAGATGGCGCTGGCGCTGCAGCGTCTGGCCGCCGAGGATCCGTCCTTCCAGGTGATGACCGACATCGAATCGGGCCAGACCATCATGCGCGGCATGGGCGAGCTTCACCTCGATATCCTTGTCGACCGCATGAAGCGTGAGTTCAAGGTCGAGGCCAATATCGGCGCCCCGCAGGTGGCCTACCGCGAAACCATCGGCCACAAGGCCGAGATCGACTACACCCACAAGAAGCAGACCGGCGGTTCGGGCCAGTTCGCCCGCATCAAGCTGATCATCGAGCCCACCGAACCGGGCGAGGGTTTCAGCTTCGACAACCGCATCGTCGGCGGTGTGGTGCCCAAGGAATACGTCCCCGGCGTGGAAAAGGGCATCAAGTCGGTGATGGATTCGGGCCCGCTGGCGGGCTTTCCGGTGATCGACTTCAAGGTGGCGCTGGTTGACGGTGCCTATCACGATGTCGACTCGTCGGTCCTGGCCTTCGAGATCGCCTCGCGCGCGGCGATGCGCGACGGGCTGAAGAAGGCGGGCGCCAAGCTGCTGGAACCGGTGATGAAGGTCGAGGTGGTCACGCCCGAGGAATACACCGGCTCGATCATCGGCGATCTGACCAGCCGTC
>PUOA01000106.1 GCA_003551925.1 Paracoccaceae bacterium | reverse complement strand
TGGCCGGATCGTCAAGGCCGATGTCGAGGGCGCCCAACCCGCCGCCGCCAAACCCGCCGCGGCCGCGCCCGAGAAGCCCGCCGCCGCAGCCCCCGCCGGGGCGATGCCAACCGGCCCGTCGGCCGACGCGGTCGCGCGGATGTTCGAGGGCCGGGACTTCGAGGAGGTCAAGCTCGACGGGATGCGCCGCACCGTCGCCGCGCGGCTGACCGAGGCCAAGCAGACCATCCCGCATTTCTACCTGCGCCGCGAGGCGCGGCTCGATGCGCTGCTGAAGTTCCGCGGCGAGCTCAACCGCCAGCTGGAGCCGCGCGGGGTGAAACTGTCGGTCAACGACTTCATCATCAAGGCCTGCGCGCTGGCGCTGCAGGACGTGCCCGACGCCAACGCGGTCTGGGCGGGCGACCGTATCCTGCGGCTGGCCCCGTCGGATGTGGCAGTCGCCGTGGCGATCGAGGGCGGGCTGTTCACGCCGGTGCTGAAGGACGCGCACGCCAAGACGCTCTCGGCGCTGTCGGCCGAGATGAAGGACCTCGCCGGCCGCGCACGCAGCCGCAAGCTCGCGCCGCATGAATATGTCGGGGGCTCGATGGCGATCTCGAATCTCGGCATGTTCGGGATCGAGAATTTCGACGCGGTCATCAATCCGCCACACGGGTCGATCCTCGCCGTCGGCGCGGGGATCCGGAAGCCGGTGGTGGGCGGCGATGGCGAGCTGACCACCGCGACCTGCATGTCGATGACGCTGTCGGTGGATCATCGGGTGATCGACGGGGCGCTGGCGGCCGAAATGCTGCGCGCGATCGTCGACTATCTGGAAAACCCGATGCTGATGCTCGCCTGAGCGGTGATCCAGCGGCGCGCGCTGTCGCGCGCAAGACTTCAGTCAAACGGCCCCCTGCAGGCGCAGGGGGCCGTTGATGTATGGGAGCACCATCTAGGCCAACGGTGTCAGTGCAGGACCGCGCCGGGGCGATCTTCGGGACCGCCGCGCTGCGAGGCCGACAGCCGCGCACCGATCATCAGCCCGTCGGGCCCTGCGCTGACCGGCACGGTGTCGCCGTCGCGGACCTCGCCGGCCAGCAGCATTTCGGCCAGCGGGTCCTGCACCGCGCGCTGGATCACGCGCTTGAGCGGGCGCGCGCCGAAGACCGGATCATAGCCTTCATCGGCCAGCCAGGTGCGCGCGTCGTCATCCAGCTCCAGCGTGATCTTGCGCGCCAGCAGCCGCTTCAGCAGCCGACCCATCTGGATGTCCACGATCGCGTCCATGTCGCCCCGCTGGAGCCGGTCGAAGATGATCGTCTCGTCCAGCCGGTTGAGGAATTCGGGCCGGAAATGCGCGCGCACCGCCTCCATCACCTCGGCGCGGGCCTGCGCGCCGTCGCCGCCCTCGGGCAGGCGGCTCAGCGCCTGGCTGCCGAGGTTCGAGGTCAGCACGATCAGCGTCTGCTTGAAATCCACCGTGCGGCCATGCCCGTCGGTCAGCATCCCGTCATCGAGCACCTGCAGCAGCACGTTGAACACCTCGGGGTGCGCCTTTTCGACCTCGTCGAACAGCACGACCTGATAGGGGCGCCGGCGCACGGCCTCGGTCAGCACGCCGCCTTCCTCGTAGCCGACATAGCCCGGGGGCGCCCCGATCAGCCGTGCGACCGAGTGCTTCTCCATGAATTCGGACATGTCGATGCGCACCATCGCCTGATCGTCGTCGAACAGATACGCGGCGACGGCCTTGGTGAGCTCGGTCTTGCCGACGCCCGTGGGACCAAGGAACAGGAAGCTGCCCAGCGGCCGGTTCTCATCGTTCAGCCCCGCCCGCGCGCGGCGCACGGCGTTGGCCACCGCGCGCACCGCGGCGTGCTGGCCGACGACGCGCTTGTGCAGCTCGTCCTCCATCCGCAGCAGTTTCTCGCGCTCGCCTTCGAGCATCTTGGACGTCGGAATCCCCGTCCAGCGTTCGACCACCTGCGCGATCTGCTCGGGGCGCACGGCTTCGGCCACCATGTCGGTGCCTTCGCGCTCGTCGGCCTCGGACAACTGCTTCTCCAGCCCCGGGATGATGCCGTAGGAAAGCTCCCCCGCGCGGGCGAGATTGCCTTCGCGCTTTGCGGCGTCAAGCTCGGCGCGGGCGCGGTCGAGCTGCTCCTTCAGATCGCGCGCCGAGGCCAGCTTGTCGCGTTCGGCCTGCCATTTGGCGGTCATCTCGGCGCTGCGTTCCTGCAGCTCGGCGAGCTCCTTCTCCAGCTTCTCCAGCCGGTCGCGCGAGGCGGCGTCGTCTTCCTTCTTCAGCGCCTCGGCCTCGATCTGCTTCTGCAGGATCTCGCGGTCGAGCGCGTCGAGCTCCTCGGGCTTGCTGTCGACCTCCATGCGCAGACGGGACGCGGCCTCGTCCATCAGGTCGATCGCCTTGTCGGGCAGGAAGCGGTCGGTGATGTAGCGATGGCTCAGCGTCGCCGCCGCCACCAGCGCCGAGTCGGCAATGCGCACGCCGTGGTGCAGCTCGTACTTTTCCTTGATGCCGCGCAGGATCGAGATCGTGTCCTCGACGGTCGGCTCCTGCACGAAGATCGGCTGGAACCGCCGCGCGAGTGCGGCGTCCTTCTCGATATGCTTGCGGTACTCATCGAGCGTCGTTGC
>PUOA01000153.1 GCA_003551925.1 Paracoccaceae bacterium | reverse complement strand
CGTTTCGAGGTGTCACGCGCATCCACCACGGGTGCCGCCGGCCGCGCGGCCGGCGCCTTGTCGGCCCAGCGCGCCGGGCTGCGGTCAGCCGGCGGGCGCCCGGGGCGATCATCCCGGGTCTTGCCCCCGAACGGTTTACCGCCGGCCGGTTTCCCGCGTGGTGCCTTTGCCGGGAACGGCTTGCCGCCTTCGGGCTTGCTGCCCTCAAACTTGCCGCCGTCGCGCTTCGAATACGCGGCATTGCGCTGTGCTGGCTTGCCGTCACGCCGCGGCGCATCGCCATCGCCGCCGCGCCGTTTGTCGCCCGGTGCCGCGAACTTTGCCGCGCGCGGCGCTTTCGGCTTGCCCCCGCCGGCGAGGGGGGCCTTTCGCCCGGCCTCGCCCCGCGGAGGGGCGGCAGGGGTCGGCTTTGCCGGGGCGCTGTCTGCGGCTTTGCCGGCCGGCGCGCCGCCATCGCGCAGCTTATCCGGCCTGTTTCGCGCATCCCCCGCTGCGCCCCCTGCATCCCTTTCTCGCCGCGGCGCGCGTTCGGGCCGCTCAGGCCGCGTCGGGCGCGCGGGCGCGGCGCTGAGGTCCGGCGCACCGTCCAGCACGCGCACGGTGATCCCGTCCTCCAACGCGCCGCCCTCGCCTAGCCGGTCCATGAACCCGGTCAGCGCGGGCTCGGCGATCTCGACATAGCTTTCGGCCCCCTGCACGCGGATCGCGCCGATGGCGGCGCGGTCCAGCCCGCCCGAGCGGCAGAGCATCGGCAGGATCCAGCGCGCCTCGGCCCGTTGTCCCGTGCCCACCGACAACGCCACCCAGGCAGACGGCCCAAAGGCGCGGCGCTCGCGCTTCGGTGCCGGGGCATCGGGGGGCAGCAGGTCTTCGGGCGCGGCATGGCGGGCCTGATGCAGCCGCAGGAACCCGGCGGCCACCTCTTCGGGGCTGCGCAGGGCCAGCAGGCGGGCGGCAAAGGCGCGCGCGTCATCGCTGATCGGCTCGTCCCAGGCGGGGTCGGCCAGCAGGCGTTCCTCGTCGCGCGCCATGATCTCCTCGACCGAGGGTGCGGCGATCCATTCGGCGCTGATCTTGGCCCATTTCAGCAGGTTCTCGGCCCGGCGCAGACCCTTGGGCGGCACGATCAGCGCCGAAATCCCCTTGCGCCCCGCCCGCCCCGTGCGGCCAGAGCGGTGCAACAGCCCCTCGGTGTTCGAGGGCAGATCGGCATGGATGACCAGATTGAGCCGTGGCAGGTCGATGCCGCGCGCGGCCACATCGGTCGCCACACAGACCCGCGCGCGCCCGTCGCGCATGGTCTGCAGCGCATGGGTGCGTTCGGCTTGGCTAAGCTCGCCCGACAAGCTGACCACCGAGAGGCCGCGATTGGCCAGCCGGGTGGTCAGATGGGCGACCATGGCGCGGGTGTTGGCAAAGACGATGGCCGCCTGATCGTCATGAAAGCGCAGCAGGTTGAAGATGGCATTGTCCACATCCGGCGCGGCCACGCGCACGGCCTGATAGGCGATATCGGCGTGCTGGCTGGCCCCGCCCAGCGTGCTGATGCGCCGCGCGTCGCGCTGGTAATCCTGCGCCAGTTTCGCGATCACCGGCGACACGGTGGCCGAGAACATCAGCGTGCGACGGCCCGCCGGGGCCTCGCCCAGGATGAATTCCAGATCCTCGCGGAAACCCATGTCCAGCATCTCGTCGGCCTCGTCCAGAACGACGGCGCGCAGGGTGCTGAGATCCAGCGCGCCGCGTTCCAGATGGTCGCGCAACCGGCCCGGCGTGCCGACGACGATATGCGCGCCGCGTTCCAGCGCGCGGCGTTCGGTGCGCATGTCCATCCCGCCGACACAGGAAATGACCTGCGCGCCGGTCTGCGCGTAAAGCCAGGCAAGCTCGCGCATCACCTGCGCGGCCAGTTCGCGGGTGGGCGCGATGACCAGCCCCAGCGGCGCGTCGGCCGCGCCAAAGGTCTCTGCCCCGGCCAGCAGCGTCGGCGCGATGGCCAGGCCGAAGCCCACCGTCTTGCCGGACCCGGTCTGGGCCGAGACCAGCAGGTCCTCGTCAACCAGTTCGGGCGCGATGACGGCCTCTTGCACGGGGGTCAGCGTGTCATAACCGCGCCCGGTGAGGGCGGCGACAAGGGTGGGAATCATGATCAGGGTATCCATCGGAAAGGCGGGCCGGGGCATTCAGTCGCCCTGCGCATGCGCCAAGGCAGGCTGCACGCTGGTTCACGGGCTCCATACGGCCTGTCGATGCCGAAGTATACAAGAAAAACCTCACCCGCCGCGCAACCGGTCGCACGCGCGCAGACGTCAGGGCCAGGCGCCTTTTGTGCCGCCGGGCAGGGGTCAGTCGCCGCCTGCCGCCGCATCCCCCAACGACCGGAAGGCGCGATCCCAGTAGACACAGGCCCCGCTGTCTGCCAGCCCGCGATGCACCGCCAGAACCTCGCAGAAGAGGACGTCATGGGTGCCCATCTGCTGGCGCTGCATGATGCGGGTTTCAAAGGCGACCAGCGCATTTTCCAGCACCGGCACCCCGGTCACGCCGTCGAGCCAGGCGCCGGCGGCGAAACGGTCAGCCATCGGCGTCCGCCCGCCGAACAATTGCGCC
>PUOA01000147.1 GCA_003551925.1 Paracoccaceae bacterium | reverse complement strand
GGCCCAGGCGGTGCGCGCGGTGCTCATCGAGGCGATCGAGGCCGGCGGCTCGTCCTTGCGCGACTACCGCCAGGCCGATGGCGAACTGGGCTATTTCCAGCACAGCTTTCGCGTCTACGCGCGCGAGGGCGCCCCCTGCCCCACCCCCGGCTGCGACGGCGCGGTGCGCCGGATGGTGCAATCGGGCCGGTCGAGCTTCTGGTGCCCGCGCTGCCAGAGATGACTTGAACCGCCCCCGCAGGCTGATAAGGGTGGCGCCTTGTATCGCCACTAGCAGGGTGCCGCTCATGGCCTATGAAACGCTGATCGTCGATATCAAGGACCACATCGCGCTGATCAGGCTCAACCGCCCCGAGGCGCTCAACGCGCTCAACAACCAGCTGCTGACCGAGCTTGGCGCCGCGCTCGCCGCGGCCGACGCCAACGAAAAGGTCCGCGCGATCGTGCTGACCGGGTCCGAGAAGGCCTTTGCCGCCGGTGCCGACATCAAGGAAATGGCTGAAAAGAGCTTTGTCGACATGTTCGACGCCGATGTCTTCGGCCCCGAGGCCGAGGGCATCATCCGCACCCGCAAGCCGATCATCGCCGCCGTGTCGGGCTACGCGCTGGGCGGCGGGTGCGAACTGGCGATGATGTGCGACTTCATCATCGCCTCGGACACCGCGAAATTCGGTCAGCCCGAGGTCAATCTGGGCATCGTCGCCGGCATCGGCGGCACGCAGCGGCTCACGCGGTTCGTGGGCAAGTCCAAGGCCATGGACATGCACCTGACCGGCCGCTTCATGGACGCCGAGGAAGCCGAGCGCGCGGGCCTCGTCAGCCGTGTGGTGCCCGCCAAGAAGCTGATCGACACCGCGCTGGAAGCCGCCGAGAAGATCACCGAGAAATCGCAGGTCGCGGTCAAGGTGATCAAGGAATCGGTCAACCGCAGCTACGAGACGACGCTGCGCGAGGGGCTGCTGTTCGAACGCCGCATGTTCCACATGCTGTTCAACTCGGAAGACCAGAAGGAAGGCATGGCCGCCTATCTGGAAAAACGCGAGGCGCAGTTCCGCGACCGTTGAGGCGCGCTCGGGGGCTTTTCTTTTGCGCGGGGCTGGTGTATGCGCCGCGGCACATGCGCGTGGGCCCGCTTAAGGCATGACAGGGACTCGGCCAATTCGGCCGGGCTCGGGGTCCGTGCGCGACATGCTCGAACAGCAACCGACGAATCGCAACCGACCCGGACAGAGAGACCGACCAGCCCATGGCAAACACCCTGCAATCCAAGAAGCGCGCACGCCAGAACATCGCGCGCCAGGCCGTCAACAAGGCGCGCCGTTCGCGTATCCGCACCTATCTGCGCAAGGTCGAGGAAGCCATCGCCTCGGGCAATGCCGATGTCGCCCGCGAGGCGCTGCACCGCGCACAACCCGAGCTTGCCCGCGGCGTGACCAAGGGCGTGCTGCACAAGAACACCGCCGCGCGCAAGATGTCGCGCCTGTCGGCGCGTGTGAAGGCGCTGTCGGCCTGACGGCAGCCGAACGGCCCGCGCAGCCGCCGCGCGGGATGTCCGAGCAAGGGTGCGCCAGTCGGCGCGCCCTTTTTTCATGCCCTTTTTTCATGCCCTTTTTTCATGCCCGGCCGACGGGGGCTTGCGTCTCGGCCCTGCGCCACGCGCCGATGCCCCGGCGCGCAGAGTGTGACCGACATTCAACGCCACCGGCGATTCGGCGCGGCGCCGATCGCCGTCAAGCGCGTTGTTCGGTTGCGGCCTCGCGCGCGGCATTGGTAACGTCCGGGTGCGACTCGCGTCGTCCTGGGGGGGCCTGACGAGCATCGCAACGCGGCCGGTTCGGCTGCCTGCATGCGCATCATTCTTGCGCAACCTGTATTGCTGTCCGTCTGGGCAGCGTGTGGGTTGTCCGTCTTGCCCGATGTGATTGAGAGACGTTCCTTGTGCAGTCCCGCCGGGCATCCTGCCCGACAGGGCCACTATGGCGTCTGCGCTTTCATGGCTCCCCGGGGCGTGGCGGCGTGCGTCGCGCAGGCGCGGTGAAGATGGTCAGGCGGCCGGGGACAGAATGACACAAGAACAATGGGAGCAGATTTCGGATGACCTTCGCAAGACGATCGGAGAGCCGCACCACAAGACCTGGATCGCACCGCTTCGCTTCGATGGCGTGAGCGGCTCGGTTGCGCGGTTTCACGTGCCCACGCAGTTCATGGGCACGTGGATCGAGCGCAACTACGCCGATGCGATCCGTCGCGGGCTGGTCGCCGCCGGCGCGGATGTCACGCGCGTGGTGTTCGCCGTGCACAAGGACAGCGCTGCGCCCGACGATCCCGGCGCGGACAGTCGCCCGGACACCCGCCCGCCCGCGGCGGCGCGGGCCACCACCCACAACGAGTCCGGCTTTCAGAGCGCCCCGCTCGACGGGCGCTTCAACTTCGACAATTTTGTCGTCGGCAAGCCCAATGCGCTGGCCCATGCCGCCGCCAGGCGCGTGGCCGAGGCCGGGCCGGTGACCTTCAATCCGCTGTTCCTGTATGGCGGGGTTGGCCTGGGCAAGACGCATCTGATGCACGCCATCGCCTGGGAATTGCAGGGCAGCCAGCCCGAACTGCGCGTGCTCTACCTGTCGGCCGAGCAGTTCATGTACCGCTTCGTGCAGGCGCTGCGCGACAAGCAGATCATGGATTTCAAGAGCCTGTTCCGTTCGGTCGACGTGCTGATGGTGGATGACGTGCAGTTCATCGCCGGCAAGGAAGGCACGCAGGAGGAGTTCTTTCACACCTTCAACGCGCTGGTGGACCAGAACCGCCAGATCGTGATTTCGGCCGACCGCGCGCCGGGCGAGATCAAGGACCTCGAGGACCGCATCAGGTCGCGGCTGCAATGCGGGTTGGTGGTGGACCTGCACCCCACCGATTACGAGCTCCGTCTGGGCATCCTGCAGCAGAAGGCCGAACAATATGCCGACAGCTACGGCCCGCAGACCATCCTGCCCGGCGTGCTGGAGTTCCTCGCGCACCGGATCACCACCAATGTGCGCGTGCTCGAAGGCGCGCTGACGCGGCTTTTCGCCTTTGCAAGCCTCGTGGGGCGCGAGATCTCTATGGATCTGGTCAACGAGTGCCTGTCGGACATCCTGCGCAGCTCCGAACAGCGCGTGACGGTCGAGGAGATCCTGCGCAAGGTGGCCGAGCACTACAATGTGCGCCTGTCCGACATCGTGGGGCCGAAGCGGGTGCGCACCATCGCGCGGCCGCGGCAGGTGGCGATGTATCTTGCCAAGGAACTGACCTCGCGCTCGCTGCCCGAGATCGGGCGCCGCTTCGGGGGACGCGATCACACCACGATCATGCACGGGGTGCGCAAGATCGAGGATCTGCAGACCTCGGACCCGCAGATGCGCGAGGATCTGGACCTGCTGCGGCGGCTGCTGCAGGGCTGACACCGCCGCGACGGGACAGGATCCGGGCGCCGCCGCCCGCCGGCGGCATCCGGAGGCGGCGAAAATCCGCTTGTCGCGCCGCGCATTTCGGCTAGGCTCGGGCGTCCCGTGGAGTGCGTGCGCGGGGTCTGAAAAGGACGGGACAGGATGAAGATCAGCATCGAACGCGGCACGCTGCTCAAGGCGGTGGCACAGGCGCAATCGGTTGTGGAACGCCGCAACACCATCCCGATCCTCGCCAATGTGCTGATCGAGGCCGAGGGCGAGACCGTCAGTTTCCGCGCCACCGATCTGGACATCGAGGTTCTTGACCGCGCGCCGGCGCAGGTGGAACAGCCGGGTGCGACCACCGTGTCGGCGGTGCTGCTGCACGAGATCGTGCGCAAGCTGCCCGACGGCGCGCTGGTGCAACTGGCCGACGATCCGCGCACGGGGCGGCTGACGGTGGCGGCGGGGCGGTCGACCTTCGCGCTCGCCACCCTCCCGCGTGAGGATTTTCCGGTGATGGCCAGCACCGAATACAGCTCGAACTTCAGCGCCAAGGCGGGTGATCTGAAACGGTTGTTCGAGAAGTCGCGCTTCGCGATCTCGACCGAGGAGACGCGGTATTACCTCAACGGCGTCTACATGCACGTCGCCGACGGCGAGGAGGGCCGCGTGCTGCGTTGCGTGGCGACCGACGGCCACCGGCTGGCGCGCATCGACGCGGCGCTGCCCGAAGGTGCGGCCGAGATGCCCGGCGTGATCGTGCCGCGCAAGACCGTGGGCGAGTTGCGCAAGCTGCTGGAAGATGACGACATGGACATCGCGGTGTCGGTGTCCGAGACCAAGCTGCGCTTCGCCACCCCCGACATCACGCTGACCTCGAAGGTGATCGACGGGACCTTTCCGGATTATGCGCGTGTCATCCCGGCGGGCAACACGCGCCGGCTGGAGGTCGACGCCACCGAATTCGCCCGCGCGGTGGACCGGGTGGCGACGGTGTCCTCGGAACGCTCGCGCGCGGTCAAGCTGGCCATCGACGAGGACCGCCTGACCCTGTCGGTCAACGCCCCCGACGCCGGCAACGCCGAGGAAGAGCTGGTGGTCGCCTATGCCGACGAACGGCTGGAAATCGGCTTCAACGCCCGCTATCTGCTCGAAATCGCGAGCCAGGTAGATCGCGAGAACGCAGTGTTCCTGTTCAACTCGTCGGGCGATCCGGCGCTGGTGCGGGAGGGCGGCGACACCTCGTCGGTCTATGTGGTGATGCCGATGCGGGTCTGACGACCCGCCGCGCCCCGGCACGCCGCCCACCCGCCCACCCCGTCGCGCCGGGGCGCGAGGGGCGCTGAACCGGACGGTGCACCAAGGGGGGTGGGCCCAGCATGCGCCGCAGCTTCGTGCAAAGCCTCCGGCTGGGGCAGTTTCGGTCGCATCCCGCCGCCGCGCTGGAGTGCGACGGACGGCCGGTGGCGATCCACGGCCCCAACGGCGCGGGCAAGACCAACCTTCTGGAGGCGGTGTCGCTGTTGTCTCCCGGCCGCGGTCTGCGCCGCGCGGGCGCCGACGAACTCGCCGCCGCTGCGGGCCCCGGCGGCTGGAAGTTGCGCGCCGTGATCGCCACTCCCGAGGGCACGCGCGAGGTCGAAACCGGCGCCCCCGGCCCCGGCCAGCCGCGGCAGGTGCGCATCGACGGCAAGCCCGCGCCGCAACTGGCGCTGGGGCATCTGTTTGCCGTGCTGTGGCTGACCCCGGCGATGGACCGGCTGTGGGCCGACGCGGCCGAGACCCGGCGGCGGTTTCTGGACCGGGTCGTGCTCAGCTTCCTGCCCGATCACGGCGAGGCGGTGCTCGCCTATGACCGCGCCATGCGCGAGCGCAACCGCCTGCTGCGCGACGCGATCACCGATGCGGGCTGGTATGGCGCGCTCGAGGCGCAGATGGCCACCGCCGGCGCCGAGATCCAGTCGAACCGCCGCGCAGCCCTTGCCGCGCTGGCCGAAGCGACGGCGGCCGCGCAGACCGCGTTTCCCGCCGCCGAGCTGGCGCTGAGCGCCCCGCGCGAGGCCGAGGCACCCGAGACCGCCGACGCGCTGCGCACAGCACTCGCCGACAGCCGCCGCCGCGACATGGCCGCCGGGCGCAGCCTGGTCGGCCCGCACCGCGCCGATCTGGCCGCGGTCTACGCCGCCAAGGGGATGCCCGCGGCGCAGTGCTCCACCGGCGAGCAGAAGGCGCTCCTGATCTCGCTGGTGCTGGCCAACGCGCGCGGGCTGCGCGCGCGGCGCGGCACCGCGCCGGTGCTGCTTCTGGACGAGGTCGCCGCGCATCTGGACGCGGACCGCCGCGCGGCGCTGTTCGACGAGTTGGACGCGCTGGGCGCGCAGGCGTGGATGACCGGCACCGGGCCGGAGCTGTTCGCGGAGCTGGGCGCGCGCGCGCAGCATGTCGCGGTGACCAGCGCGGCCGGGATCTCGCGCCTCACGCTCCTGGACTGAGCCCCGCCACAGCCCCGTGATCGCTGCGCTGCGGGCGTGACATCGCCGCGCCCGCACCGTATACAGGCGACAGGAAAATCTCGGGTAGGCAGGATGAGCGAAGCAGCAGCGCAGCAGGACAACTACGGCGCGGATTCCATCAAGGTTCTCAAGGGCCTGGACGCGGTGCGCAAGCGCCCCGGCATGTATATCGGCGACACTGATGACGGCTCGGGGCTGCACCACATGGTGTATGAGGTCGTGGACAACGGCATCGACGAGGCGCTGGCAGGACACGCCGACCGCGTGGAGGTGGTGCTGCATGCCGACAATTCGGTGTCGGTGCGCGACAATGGCCGCGGCATCCCCACCGACATCCACGCCGAGGAAGGCGTCAGCGCCGCCGAGGTCATCATGACCCAGCTGCACGCCGGCGGCAAGTTCGACCAGAACAGCTACAAGGTGTCGGGCGGGTTGCACGGCGTCGGCGTGTCGGTGGTCAACGCGCTGTCGGACTGGCTGGAGCTGCGCATCTGGCGCGCCGGGCGCGAGCATGTCGCCCGCTTCGAGCGCGGCGAGACGGTCAAGCCGCTGTCGGTCGTGGGCGACGCGGGCGGGCGCAGCGGGACCGAGGTGCGGTTCATGGCCTCGACCGACACGTTCTCGAACCTCGATTACAGCTTCAAGACGCTGGAGAACCGGCTGCGCGAGCTGGCGTTCCTGAATTCGGGCGTGCGCATCCTGCTCGAAGATCACCGCCCCGCCGAGATGCTGCGCTCGGAGCTTTACTACGAGGGCGGCGTGCGCGAATTCGTCCGCCATCTGGACCGGTCCAAGACCGCGGTGATGGCCGAGCCCATCCACATCGACGGCGAGCGCGACGGCATCGGGGTCGAGGTCGCCATGTGGTGGAATGACAGCTACCACGAGACGGTGCTGCCCTTCACCAACAACATCCCCCAGCGCGACGGCGGCACGCATATGGCGGGCTTCCGCGGCGCGCTCACGCGCACCATCACCCGCTACGCGCAGGACAGCGGTATCGCGCGGCGCGAGAAGGTGAGCTTCACCGGCGACGACGCGCGCGAGGGGCTGACCTGCGTGCTGTCGGTCAAGGTGCCCGACCCGAAATTTTCAAGCCAGACCAAGGACAAGCTGGTCAGCTCCGAGGTCCGGCCCGTGGTGGAATCGCTTGTCGCCGAGAAGCTGGCCGAGTGGTTCGAGGAAAACCCCGCCGAGGCCAAGGCCATCGTCGGCAAGATCGTCGAGGCCGCGCTCGCCCGCGAGGCGGCGCGCAAGGCGCGCGACCTCACGCGGCGCAAGACCGCGCTCGATGTGGCCTCGCTGCCCGGCAAGCTGGCCGATTGCCAGGAGAAGGACCCGGCGCTGTCCGAGCTGTTCATCGTCGAGGGCGACAGCGCCGGCGGTTCGGCCAAGCAGGGCCGGTCGCGCGCCAATCAGGCGGTGCTGCCCCTGCGCGGCAAGATCCTGAACGTCGAACGCGCGCGCTTCGACCGGATGCTGTCCAGCCAGGAGATCGGCACGCTGATCACCGCGCTCGGCACCGGGATCGGGCGCGACGAGTTCGACCTGTCCAAGCTGCGCTACCACCGGATCATCATCATGACGGACGCCGATGTGGACGGCGCGCATATCCGGACGCTGCTGCTGACCTTCTTCTTCCGCCAGATGCCCGAGCTGATCGAGGCCGGGCACCTCTATATCGCCGAACCGCCGCTCTACAAGGTCGCGCGCGGCAAGTCCGAGGTGTATCTGAAGGACCGCCCGGCGCTCGAGGATTACCTGATCGCGCAGGGTGTCGAAGGCGCGATGCTGCGGCTGGGCACGGGCGAGGAGATCATCGGCGCCGATCTGGCGCGGGTGGTCACCGAAGCCCGCGCCGTGCGCCGGGCGCTCGAAGCGTTCCCGATGCATTACCCGCAACACATCCTTGAACAGGCGGCGATCGCCGGCGCGCTGTCGCCCGAGGCGCTGGCCAGCGCCCCGCAGGAGCTTGCCGACCGGGTGGCCGCGCGGCTCGATGCGGTGGCCGCCGAATACGAGCGCGGCTGGCAGGGCCGACCGACGCAGGAGGGCGGGCTGCGGCTGAGCCGCGTGCTGCGCGGGGTCGAGGAGATCCGCGTGCTCGACGGCGGCGCGCTGCGCTCGGGCGAGGCACGGCGGCTGGCCGCGCATACACCCAAGCTGCAGGAGGTCTATACCCAGCCCGCCGAGCTGGTGCGCCGCGACCGGACGCAACGGATCTTCGGGCCCGTGGCGCTTCTGGACGCGATCCTGGCCGAGGGCGAAAAGGGGCTTAGCCTGCAGCGCTACAAGGGCTTGGGCGAGATGAACGCGGGTCAGCTGTGGGAGACCACGCTCGACCCCGAGGCGCGGACGCTTCTGCAGGTGCGCGTCGAGGATCTGGCCGAGGCCGACGACATCTTCACCAAGCTGATGGGCGATGTGGTGGAGCCACGGCGCGATTTCATCCGCTCGAACGCGCTCAGTGTGGAGAACCTCGACACCTGAATGACCGCCGGGCCGCGTGGCGGGGGCGGGTTTCCGCGCCCCGGCACATCGCCCGCCCACCCACCCCGATGCGCCGGGGCGCGGAAACCCTCTGGACAGGACGGCTGCGATGGACCTGAACGCGATCACCTCGAGCTACCGGCGCTGGGCGCCGGTCTATGATGGCACCTTCGGCAAGATCACCCGCACCGGGCGGCGCCGCGCGACCGAGGCGGTCAACGGCTCGAGCGGACGCGTGCTGGAGGTGGGGGTCGGCACCGGGCTGTCGCTGTCGGATTACGCCCCGCATCTGGAGGTGACGGGGATCGATTTCTCGGACGAGATGCTGGCCCGCGCGCGGCGCAAGGTCGCCGAGGAGGGGCTGTCGCAGGTGCGCGAGCTGCGCCAGATGGACGCGCGGTCGCTCGATTTCCCGGACGGTCATTTCGACACGGTCGTGGCGATGTATCTGGTCTCGGTCGTCCCGGAGCCCGAGCGCGTGATGTCCGAGATCGCGCGCGTGTGCAAACCCGGCGGGCAGGTCATCATCATCAACCATTTCGCCCGCGAAACCGGTCTGCTGGCGTGGATCGAACGGGTCACCGCGCCGCTGGCGGGCTGGCTGGGCTGGCACCCGGATTTCCCGAAGGCGCGGATCCTGGGCGAGGATGCGCTTCAGGTGACCGAGGAGCGGCCGCTGGGGCTGTTTACCTTCATCCGCATGCAGAAGACCGCCGCGCCATGAGCATGCGCGCGGTCAGCTACACCCGCACCGGCGCTGCGGCCGAGGTGCTGGAGCACACCCCGCTGCCCCATCCCGGCCCGCCCGCGCCGGGCGAGGTGCTGGTGCGCGTCGCCGTCTCCGGGGTCAACCCGTCGGACGCCAAGACCCGCGCCGGCGCGCGCGGGCCGCTGGCGTTTGCGCGCATCATCCCGCACAGCGACGGCGCCGGGCGGATCGAGGCCGTTGGCGACGGGGTCGATCCCGCGCGCGTGGGCCAGCGGGTCTGGATGTGGAACGCGGCGTGGGGCCGCGCGCAGGGCACCTGCGCCGAGTTCGTCACGCTGCCCGCGGCGCAGGCGGTGCCGCTGCCCGAGGCAGCGCGCGTCGAGGATGGCGCCTGTCTGGGTATCCCTGCGCAGACCGCGCATCGGTGCCTCTTTGCCGATGGCGACATCGCCGGGCAGGATGTGCTGGTCACCGGCGGCGCAGGCACGGTGGGTGCCTATGCCGTGCAGATGGCCAGGCTTGCCGGCGCGCGCGTCATCGCCACCGCCAGCACCCCCGACAAGGCCGCCCATGCCCGCGCGATGGGCGCCGATGCTGTCGTCGATTACCGCGCCCCCGACGCCGCCGAGCAGATCCGCGCCGCCACAGGCGGGCGCGGCATCGACCGGATCGTCGAGGTCGAATTCGGCGGCAATCTTGCCATCACCCGCGCCGTGCTGCGCGACAACGGTATTGTGGCGGCCTATGGCTCGATGGCCGCGCCCGAGCCCGCGTTGCCCTTTTATCCGATGATGTTCGCGGGTCAGACGCTGCGCATGGTCCTTGTCTACAAGCTGCCCGCAGACGCGCGGCGCCATGCCATCACCGACATCACCCGCTGGCTGGAAGCGGGCGCGCTGCGCCACCCGGTCGCACATTGCTTTGCGCTTGAAGCGACCGCCGCCGCGCATGACGCGGTGCTCGCCCCCGGTCGGATCGGCGCGGTGCTTGTGCGGGTCTGACGCACTTCAATTGCGCGTCTTCGACGGCGAAAACGGCAACGGCAGCACCGGCACGCCATCCTCGATCAGCGCACGGGCCTCCTCGGGGCGGGCCTGGCCGTGGATCGGCCGCTCGGGGACCTCGCCCAGGTGCATGCGGCGCGCCTCGTCGGCGAAATCACGGCCGACATCGTCGGAATGGGCATCAAGATGCGCGCGCAACGCCCGCAGCCTGGCCTCGAGTTCGGATGTCGGGCTGGCAAGCGAGGCGGCGGGGGACGGCTTTGCAACCACGGGCGCCATCAACGCCTTGTCGACCCGCGCGGTCCCGCAGACCGGGCATTCCAGATGCCCCGCCGCATGCAGCGCGTCGAACGCGGCGCTGGATTTGAACCAGCTGTCGAAGCTGTGGCCCTGGTCGCAGGCCAGCGTGTATCGGATCATCGGCGCCCCACCCTCCGCATCCGAAGTATCGATCCGCGCTCCGAAATCAAGACCGTGATTTGAACCTGACCCGCCGCGGGTTACAACCTCGCACAGTCCGCTGTCGGAGCGTCTCATGCGATTGCTTGCCCTTCTGGCCCTTGTCACCATGCTGCTCGCCGGCCCTGCGCGCGCCGTGGGGTTCGAGCTGCTGGACGGCACGCGGATCGACCTTGACGCCAAGCGCGGCCAGCCGGTGCTGGTGGTCAACACCGCCTCGCTGTGCGGCTTCACGCGGCAATATGCCGAGCTGCAGGAGCTGCACGAGCGCTACGGCCCGCGCGGGTTGGTGGTGCTGGCGGTGCCTTCGGACGATTTCCGCCAGGAGCTTGGCTCGAATGACGAGGTCGCCGAGTTCTGCGAGGTCCAGTTCGGTCTGACCATCCCCATCGCGCGCATCACCCCGGTACTGGGCCCGGATGCGCACCCGTTCTATCGCTGGCTCGCCGATGAACATGGCCTGCGCCCGCGCTGGAATTTCAACAAGGCGCTGATCGGCCCCGACGGAACGCTCGTGGATTTCTGGGGCGCCGCCACGCGCCCCACCGCCCGCCCGATCCGCCGCGCCATCGAAAGCGCCCTGCGTGGCTGAGCGCGCGGCAGCACTGGCGCTGATCTGCGCACTGGGCACCGCCGGCCCCGCCACGGCGCAGGGCTTCGCGGGGCTCGGCATCGATGCCGAAGGCTTCGCCGTCCCCGAACCCGACACCACCTTCGCGTTCCCGCAGGACCACGGCGCGCATCCGGAGTATCGCATCGAGTGGTGGTATCTGACCGCCACGCTGTCGGACGCCGACGGCAACGACTACGGCGTGCAATGGACGCTTTTCCGCTCGGCGCTGGCGCCCGAGGAGCGCGAGGGCTGGGACAGCCCGCAGCTGTGGAT
The DNA here is from genome assembly GCA_003551925.1 of Paracoccaceae bacterium. Taxonomy (GTDB): domain Bacteria; phylum Pseudomonadota; class Alphaproteobacteria; order Rhodobacterales; family Rhodobacteraceae; genus Rhabdonatronobacter. Next base: position 835 of record PUOA01000147.1, on the reverse strand, counting down.
GGGACACGCCGCGATCACCACCGCGGACGCGCACCACCACGCCGAACGGCTGGCCCGCGGGGGCATCGGGCAGGCGGGAGTGACCGCAGAGCCGTTCGAGGCCTGGATCGACGACTGGTCCATGACCAGCACCGCCGCCCCGGAGGCCGACGCCTTCGACGCGCTGACCGTCACCGCCTCGGGCACCGATTTCCACTTCGCGCTGGACTTCGCCGCGCAGGGTCCGCTGGTGTTCCACGGCCAGGACGGGTTCTCGGTCAAATCCGATGACGGGCAGGCCAGCTACTACTACTCGCAGCCCTTCTTCATCGTCACCGGGACGCTGACCCTCCCCGACGGCGCGGTCGCGGTCGAAGGCGAGGGCTGGCTTGATCGCGAATGGTCCAGCCAGCCGCTCGCGCCGCAACAGGAAGGCTGGGACTGGGTCTCGCTCGGGTTCGACGATGGCAGCCGCATGATGGGCTTTCAGCTGCGCGAGCAGGACGGCCACCGCTTCACCTCGGGCACATGGATCGACCCCGACGGCACCGCGCACCCGATCGATCACGGCGCCGTCCGGTTCGCCCCGCTGGAGCACGCACAGGTCGCGGGGCGCGAGGTGCCGGTGCGCTGGCGCATCACCTGGGATGACGGCGGGATCGACATCACCACCGAGCCGCTGAACCCGCAGGCGTGGATGGACACCAGCGTCCCATACTGGGAGGGTCCGCTGCGCTTTTCCGGAACCCACACCGGACGCGGCTATCTGGAAATGACCGGCTACTGATCCCCGTCTGCGCCGCCGCCCTGGCGCACGGCGCGGGCGGCGAAGGCGGGTGGGTGGGTGGGGCCTTCG
>PUOA01000113.1 GCA_003551925.1 Paracoccaceae bacterium | reverse complement strand
TGCGGCGGGCCATCGCGCCGGGACCCAGGAACCCGCCCGTGAGCGCACAGAGCGGGTCATCCGCAGCCATGAACGCGCGCGCTCAGTCGCCGCCTTCGGCCAGACCCTGCGCGGCGCTTGCGACGCCCAGCGTGCCGGTCAGCGTGGCAATCTGGCGCGACCACACCACCGAAGAGGCTTCGGTCACGAACACGGTGTCGCCGTCGCGGACCTGGAAGTCGCGGGCGTGGAACATCCCGTTCGGCGCGGTGAGGTCGAGCACGTAGACGAAGCGCTGGTCGGTGGTCAGGTCCGACCGGCCCAGCAGCGCGTTGGCGATGTGCGGGGGTTCCTCGCGGAACACGAACACGCCCTTCGGGTCGGCGCGCAGCGGGTCGAGCCCGCCGACCATGGCGATCGCCTCGATCGCCGAGATGGTGCGGGTGTCGAACGGCAGCCGCGAGGAGGTGCCCGTCGCGCCCAGCACGGAGAAGGTGCGGCGGTCTTCCTCGACGAGGATCCGGTCGCCGCCGCGCAGGGCGATGTCGAAATGCTCGATGTCGAACAGGTCCTTGAGCCAGACGCTTTCGCGCCGGTCGCCGCGCGACAGGCGCACCACGGTCTGGTCCACCGGCGTGGTCACACCGCCGGCGGCGGCCAGCATCGCGGTGATCCGCCGGGTGGGACGTTCGATCGGATACACCCCCTGCGCCGCCACGCTGCCCAGCACCGAGACGGTGCGCCCGTCGCCCTGCGCGCGCGAGACGATCACCTGCGGGTCGGGGGTCTGTTCGTCCAGAAGCTCGGTGATCGAGCGGCGCAACGCATCGGGCGAGCGCCCGGCGGCACGGATGCGCCCGGCATAGGGAACGAAGATGAAGCCGGCGTCATCGACCTGGACCTCGGACAGGATGGCGTTGTTGGCCTCGACCCCGGCGAACAGCCCTTCCTCGACGTTTTCGAAGATGTTCAGCGTCACCACATCGCCCGGAGCGATCGTGTCGCCGCCCAGCAGCGCGCCGCGCTGCAGCGCGGTGCTGAAGCCCGACGACGGCGTGGTCGCGGCGGTGCGGGCCACCGCGCGATTGACGGCGACGATGAACGCGTCGCCCTCGCGCAGCACGGAGCCGGCGAAGATCTCGGACATGCTGGGCCCGGAGCGCGGCGCGTCGCAGGCGGCAACGATCGCCACAAGCGCGGCAAGGGCCAGCGAACTGGCCCTGAGACGGGTGGGAACGGTCACTGCTCGGGCTCCTTTGCGGATTTGCCTCGGGTTTTGCCTCGGGTGTTGTCGGCGTGTTCTGTGCACGCGCTTTCGTGAAGACAGTAGCGGAATCCGGGCCTTGCGCCAAGCCCTCGCGTGCCGGACCGCTCAGCGCACCAGCCGCAACTGTTGCCGTGGTGCCGCGCGTCCGCCGGCAAGCGCGGTGTAGGGGTCTTCGGCCGCCAGCATCAGATCGACCACCTGCCGCAGCAGCATCCGCCGCCCCCGGAACGAGTAGAACCCGCCCGGCAGCTGCGAGGTCTCGAGCAGGAAATGCCGGAAATCGCGATAGGCGCGGATGTCGGGGCGGGTCGGGTGCGCAAAGAACTCGGGCAGCGGCTGATCCGAGACGAATTCGGGCTTGGCATAGACCGCGCGGCCGAAGACGCGCAACGGCATCCCGCGCCACAGCACCTGCTGCGCCGCGGTGGAGTTCACCGTGACGGCGCTGCGCGCGTGGTCCAGAAGCCGCGCGAGCTTGCCGCCGCGCAGGTAATGCACGCGCCCCGCGACCCCGTGGACGCGCGCGAGCCGGCGCAGCAGGCGCGGGATCGGCACGCGTCCATCCTCGAGCGGGTGCGCCTTGAACACCAGGTGATGATGCCGCGGCGCGCCCTCGGCAAAGCCGCGGATGCACAGCTCCAGAAACTCTTCCATCCGCGCGAAGGGCCCATGCGTGATGAAGCTGGTGTCGTGCGCCAGTTGAAGCAGCACCACATGGTAGGGAAAGCCCGCGTTGCGGATCCGGAACTGCGCGATCCGCCGTTCGAGCGCCGTCAGAGGCATCGCCCACAGCTTATTGACATACAGCCGAAACTCCTGCCCGACGCTCAGCGCGCGATGGGCGCGGAATTGGCGGTAGCGGCGGTTCATCGCCAGCACGAGGAAATGATAGAGCGCACCATAGAACATGTGCTCGCGCATGTCGCCCCAATGCGCGGGCGGGTCGGGCTGGTCGATGTCGCAGCCCTCGAGCGCGGCGCGCATCTGCGGGACCGACAGCTCCATCAGGCGCGAATTGCCGTTCGAGCCGTCGCGCTCATAGGTGACCCAATAGGGCCGCATGTAGCCTTCCTCGAACACATGCACGCGCAACCCGCGGGCGCGGGCATGGGCCACGGCGGTGGCGTGGACGGGCCGTGTGTCGCCGTAGAGCACCAGATCGGTGATCCCATGCGCCCCGATCAGCGCGGCGACGGTGTCGGGCCAGTCCTCGGGCGTGCCGGTATAGGGAATGTAGCGCGCGCGGTCACGCCAGAAGACCTCGTCGCCGCGGTTGAAGCCCACGCGCCAGACCTCGGCGCCGGCAGCGCGCAGCATCCGCCCAAGCGCGTTGAAGAACGGCCCGTGCGGCCCCTGCAGGAACAGGAACCGCCGCGCATCGGGGGCGTCCGGTGCGGTGATCGTCGCGCGCGAGTTCATACGTTGCTCTGGCCCTTGGCTGTGTCGTGGGCTGTTCTTGGGAGACAGTTTATGCGAATTTGCAGCAAAATTGCGGCGAAGGCGAACGCTTTCCGGCAAACGCGTTAATCCGCGCGGGCGCTTGCCGCCGAGGCGGCCGCGCGATATCTGCACCGCAGGAGGCAGGGCGCATGTTCACAGGCATCATCACCGACATCGGCGAGGTTCGCACGCTGAGCCATGCGGGGGATCTGCGCGCGCGGATCGCCACCGCCTACGATACATCCCGGATCGATATCGGCGCGTCGATCGCCTCGGACGGCGTGTGCCTGACGGTCGTTGCGCTGGGACCGGACTGGTACGAGGTGCAGATCTCGGCCGAGACGGTGGCAAGGACCAATATCGCGCGCTGGAGCGTCGGGCACCGCGTCAATCTGGAGCGTGCGCTGCGCGTCGGCGACGAGCTTGGCGGACACATCGTCTCGGGGCATGTGGACGGGGTGGCCGAGGTGGTGGGCCTGCGCGACGAAGGCGACAGCACCCGCATGCGCTTCCGCGCGCCGCCCGAGCTGGCTGGATTCATCGCGCCCAAGGGGTCGGTGGCGCTGAACGGCACCTCGCTGACGGTGAACGAGGTCGAGCGCGCCGAGTTCGGGGTCAACCTGATCCCGCACACCAAGGCGGTGACCACCTGGGGCGATCTGCGCCTTGGCGATCTGGTGAACCTCGAGGTTGACACGCTCGCGCGCTATGTCGCGCGGCTGCGCGCCTGGGACGCAGGCAGCGGGGGCTGAGCGCCGCGCAGGGGCCACGGCGTTGGGCCACGGCGCAGGGGCAGGGCGCAGGGCCACGGCGCAGGGGCAGGGCGCAGGGGCAGGCCGCAGGGGCAGGGCGGTTACATTCCGCGCATCCGATACCACTCGCGCAGCCGCTCCAGCTGGGCGTCATCCCAGCCCGGTGGCTCGGTCAGTTCCATCCAGCTGTCGATGTAATGCGCCGCCGCGAAGGCGTGGCCCACGCCGACCGGGGTCTGGAAGGATCCCGTCAGATCGGCCAGCAGTTGCAGGAAGCTCACCACCGGCAGCCACCGGAAGGCGGGCGCCACGTCGGGCGCGCGCGGATAGAGCCAGTCGGGCGGGCGCCAGAAGGTCTCGGGCTCGAAGAACGTCACCGCGTCCGAAGGGTATTGCAGATACAGGATCCGCACCGGCCCCCAGGGCGCATCGCCGTGATCGGGCGTCCCGTCCTGCGTGGCGAAGCGCACCAGCGTGCCGCCGTCGACCACCGGGCGCCACGCCGGGCTGCCCGCATCGCGCCGCGCGGTGAAATCCTGCCACAACGGGTTGGTGAAGGTCGGGCCGATCCAGAACGCGCCGTCATAGGGATCGGGCAGGATGTCCCAGACATCCGCCGACAGCTCGGAATTGCGCGCGCCCAGGCTGACGCCCTTCAGATACAGCCGCGGCCGCGCATCCGGGGGCAGGGACCGCCAGTGGTCATAGATCTTCTGGAACACGATGCGCGCGGTCTCGACCCCGTATTCGGGTTCAAGAAGCAGCGACAACCAGCTGGGAAGATAGGAATACTGCACGCTGACCGACGCCACGTCGCCGCGCCAGAGATATTCGAGCGCGCTCATGCTCGACGGGTCGATCCAGCCGCGGCCCGTGGGGGTCGCGATCACCAGAAGTTCGCGCTCGAACCCGTTGATCCGCTTGAGTTCCGCCAGCGCCAGCGCGGCGCGCTCCTCCGGGGTTTCGGCCGAGGCAAGCCCGACATAGACGCGCGCGGGATCCTGCGCGGGCGTGTCAAGCCCGACGATATCCGCGATCTGCCCGGCATTGGGAAAGGACGCGACGCGCGCGCGGCCCGGCGCGCTCAGGTCTTCCCAGGTCAGCAGCGACGCCGGACTGCCGGTCATCATCGGGTCCACGGGCGCCGAAAACTCGGGGTTGATGAAGGTGTTGACCTGCAAGGCCGCACGGTCGAGCGAGCGCAGCAGCGCGCCGGCCAGCACGCCGTTGCCCAGCGTCCAGAACAGCGTCGCCGTGATCACCATCGCGCCCAGCAGCGCCACGCGGTCGGGCAGGAAGCGCGCCATCGCGTTGGCGGCTGCCACGACCAGCGCCCGTGCCAGCCGCCCCAGCGCCAGCCCCGGGATGATCACCAGCAGCGACACGCCCAGAATGGTGAACGGACGCGCCGACTCGACCGGCTCCATCCCCGCGACCTCGTGCACCGATTTCTGCCAGCCGGTGACGTTGGCCAGCCCGTAGATCACGATCCCCAGCGCGATCGCGCGCGCACCCCAACTCAGCCAGCCGGGCCGCCAGCGGGGCAGGCCCAGCCAGCGCCACAGCCCCACCAGCGCCGCGGTGATCGCGTAGAGCGCCAGAAACGCCAGCGCCGCAAGGATGCCCTGATCGCTGCCCGCGCGCGGGATCAATGACGGCGTCAGCGCCGCGGCGTAGCCAAGCGCACCGGCAACCAGCGCCGCCGGAACCAGCGGCGCGAACAGCGGCTGATGCACGAAAGGTTTTTCCATGGCTGCCGCTTCAACCAGAAAACACCACGCAGGCCAAGCCCGCGTTGGCCGCGCCGGATGGCGAAAACCGCGCGCGCTCAGCGATTTGTGACCGATTGCGGGTGCTTGCGCAATCGACGCCCCCGTGCCACACCTCGCGCCCGACCCCGTGCGAGGACCCTGCCGATGACCGACCCCACCCGCCGCAACTTCCGCTGGCCCGACAGCGCCTCGCGCCCGGTCGGCGCGCCGATCCAGCCGTCGGTCGTCTATGCCTCGACCGACCCGGACGCGCTGGACGCGCACTATGAGGGCCGCGTGCAAGGCTACACCTATGCGCGCGAGGGGCACCCCAACGCGACCGTGCTCGCGCAGCGGATCGATGCGCTCGAAGGCGCGCAGGGCGGGATCATGACCAGCTCGGGGATGGCGGCGGTGGCGGCGGTGCTGCTGGGCTGCCTGCGCGCGGGCGATCACGTCGTGGGCGGCGATCAGCTTTACGGTCGATCGCTGAGGATGATGGCACAAGACCTTCCGCGGCTTGGCATTTCCACCACGCTCGCCGACCCGACCGATGCCGCCGCGATGGCGGCCGCGCTGCGCCCCGAGACCCGCCTGATCCTGGTCGAGGTGGTGTCGAACCCGACCCTGCGCGTGGCCGACATGGCGGCGATCGCGGCACTGGCGCGCGACCGGGGCATCCTGCTGGCGGTGGACAACACCTTCACCACGCCGCGCGGCTACCGGCCGTTCGAGCGCGGCGCCGACATCGTGATCCACTCGGTCACCAAGATCCTGGCCGGGCATTCGGACGCGACGCTGGGCTATGTCGCCGCGCGCGATCCGGACATCGCCACTGCGCTCAATGACTTCGCGGTCACCGCCGGGTTGACCGCCAGCCCGTTCGACTGCTGGCTGGCCGAGCGCGGGCTCCTGACCTTTCCGCTGCGCTACGACCGCGCCGAGGCGAACGCGCAGGCGCTCGCGGACCACATTGCCGGGCTGCCGGGGGTGCGGCGTGTTCTCTATCCGCTGCGCGCCGATCATCCCGACCACAACCGCGCGCGGTCGGTGCTGGGGGCGCGGGGCGGTCACATGGTCAGCTTCGAGCTTGCCGGCGGGCGCGCGAGCGCCAATGCATTGACCCGCGCCGCGCCCGCGATCGCCTTTGCGCCGACGTTGGGCGATGTGAACACGACGCTGTCGCACCCGGCGTCGTCGTCGCATCGCGGTCTGAGCGCCCAGGCCCGCGCGGCGCTGGGGATCAGCGAAGGATTCTTCCGCGTGTCGGTCGGCGTCGAGGACATCGACACGCTGCGCGACGAGTTCAGCGCGGCCATAGCGGCGGCGACCTCTGCGGAATGATCTGCAAGCCATTGATGCAAAAACAGGTTTTCAGGAATGCCGGCAACGCTTATATAACATAATACTGATTATGGGATATTCCGATGTGCCACGGGGCACGCCGCGGATGCTGGACGGACCGCCCCTCATGCGCTATCGCGCCACTCGCGCAACCAGAGGTTCTTGCCATGCCCCCACCCGGATCCATCAAGATCGCACCGTCGATCCTGGCCGCCGATTTCGCGAATTTCGGTGCCGAATGCCGCGCGGTCGAGGAACAAGGCGCCGACTGGGTGCATGTGGATGTGATGGACGGCCACTTCGTCCCCAACCTGACCTTCGGCCCGGCAACCTGCGCGGCGATTCGGCCGCATATCCGCGGCGTCATGGACGTGCATCTGATGATCGCGCCCGTAGACCCCTACATCGACGCCTTCGCCGAGGCCGGCGCCGACATCATCACCGCGCATCTCGAGGCCGGACCGCACATTCACCGGACGTTGCAAGCCATTCGGGCGACGGGAAAAATGGCGGGGCTTGCGCTCAACCCCGGAACCGGCCCCGAGGCCGTTCCGCATCTTCTGGACCAGCTCGATCTGGTGTGCGTCATGGGCGTCAACCCGGGCTTCGGCGGGCAGCGGTTCATCGATGTGAGCGCCAAGGTCCGCGCGCTGCGCGCGATGATCGGAGACCGGCCCGTTCACATCCAGATCGATGGCGGCATCAGCGTCGACACGGCGCCGGTCATGGCCCGTGCGGGGGCCGATGTGCTGGTTGCGGGCTCGGCCGTGTTCAAGGGCGGAAGCGCCGACGCACCAGAGGCTTACGGGCAGAACATCCGGGCCTTGCGCCGGGCGGCCGAGGGGGCGTTGGGAACGCTGGTGTAACGCCCCGTCAGGCCCCCGCCCCCTGCCCCGGCGCGCGCATCACACCGTTGATCCGCCAGCCGTTTTCGCCTTCGATCATCTCGTATTCGAGCATGTGGAGCCGTCCGTCCCCATCGGTGACGATCACCCGCTGCCACAGCCGGCCATGCGCCTCGCGCAGCGCCCCGAAGCGCAGGGTTTCAGGGCGATAGACCATCGGATAGCCCTCGCGCACCATGCGACCGAAGCGCTCGGGGGTGCCGAACATGCGCCGGATCCCGTCCGAGGCGTGATCGAAGGCACGCGCGAAATCATCGGCGCGAAACGCCTCGATCTGGTCGGCGATGACACCGCGGATGGCATCCTCGCGCGCCTGCGCGCCCGGCGCGATCCAGAGCGACGCCGCCAGCAGGACGGCAAGAAGCGTGGTCAGCGCGCTGTGGCGCCGGGCGATTTGCACAACGGGCATGGGCATCCTCCTGTGACACATTCTGCCTACGCGGGGCGCGGCGGAGCGGATCACCTGCGGTCGCCGTCGCGCGGATACGTTCTGGTAAGGTTTTCCCGCTACCGTAGGTTCATGCGGCAAGACGGGAGGCAACGATGCTTGTATCAACCCGCCAACACGGCGACGCGCTGGTGATCCAGCCGATGGAACCACGGCTGGACGCGGCGGTCGCGATCAGCTTCAAGGACGCGGTCCGGTCCGCGGTGCAGGACCCCGGCAGCCCGGTCATCCTGGACATGAGCGAGGTCGATTTCCTGGACAGCAGCGGATTGGGCGCCGTGGTCGCGGCGATGAAGCTGCTCGGCGCCGAGCGTCCGCTCGAACTGGCCGCCCTGACGCCCGCGGTCGCCAAGGTGTTCCGGCTCACGCGCATGGACAGCGTCTTCACCATCCATGCCGACGCTCCCCCCGCCGGCACGCCCACGCAGCGTGTCGCGGGCTGAGTGCGCGCCGATGGCACCCCCGTCCAAGGCGCGGATCGACCCCGGCGCCCCGACCGGAGCACAGGCGGAGTGGCCGCAATCGACCGCGCAAGGCTTCCGGCTGGTCTTCGACAGCGGCGAGCACCAGACCCGCGCGGCCCTGGCGTGCCTGTGCAACCACATGCAGGCCTGCGGGCTGGACAGCGAGGTCATGTCCACGGTGGAGCTGGTGGTGGCAGAGGTGTTCAACAACATCACCGAACACGCCTATCCCGGCGTCAACGGCCCCATCCTGCTGCAGGTGCAGTTCGAACCCGACAGCGTGGTGTGCATGTTCACCGACAGCGGCGCCCCGTTCGCACGCGGCGCCCCCCCCGATGGCAAGCTGATCCCCCCGCTGGCCCTGCCCGAGGGCGGGTTCGGCTGGTACATCATCCGCGCGCTGAGCAGCGATCTTGACTACGAGCGCTCGGGCAGCACCAACCGGCTGAGGCTCCGCATCCGGGTTTGATCGACTATCGCGGGGGGCGGTCGCCGGCGGATCGTGTCGCGCTGGTCTGGCCAGGACGCAGGATGCCGCATGCCAATCGGGTGGTGATGCGCCCCCCCATGCGGTGCCCCGTCGCTCGACCGAAACCGCCGCCCCCGTCGGTGCCCCTGTCGCCGCCCCCGTCGGTGCCCCTGTCGCTGCCCCCGTCGGTGCCCCTGTCGCTGCCCCCGTCGGTGCCCCTGTCGATGCCCCCGTCGCTGCCGCCCTCGATGCCGCGGCGTTCGCGGCTCAGTTGAGCTCGACCTGCAATTCATAGGCGCCGTTGCGCAGATCGCCGAAAAGCTCGGACAGGTCCGGATGCTCGACCGGCTCGCCGGTGTTGTCGGGAACCAGGTTCTGCTCCGACACATAGGCAACGTAAAAGCTGTGATCGTTCTCGGCCAGCAAGTGATAGAAGGGTTGATCCTTGCTCGGGCGGCTGTCCTCGGGGATCGACTCATACCATTCGTCGGTGTTCGAGAACATCGCATCCACATCGAACACGACACCGCGGAACGGGTGCTTGCGGTGGCGCACGATCTGGCCGAGGTGAAATTTGGCGTGTGTCTTGTGCATGGGATCCTCTCTGCCCTCTATGTACGATTGTGGCATTAATTTGTCCATCATCGGGTTGCGATGCGGCGCGAAACAGACTGTCGCGCGCCTGCCGTGCTGCAGCGCAACATTGCACTGTGCCCTTCCAACGCGTATCACGAAGCGTGGAAAATGCGGCGCGCGGCCGCGACCGACCGACCGGCCGTGCCCTGCCCGAAGGCAATTGCGAGGAGCAGCCATGACCAATGTCGTTATCGTTTCCGCGGCGCGGACCGCTGTCGGGTCCTTCAGCGGGGCCTTTGCCAACACCCCGGCGCACGACCTCGGCGCGGCGGTGCTCGAGGCCGTTGTCGCGCGCGCCGGCGTCGACAAGGCCGAGGTGTCCGAGACGATCCTCGGGCAGGTGCTGACCGCGGCGCAGGGGCAGAACCCGGCGCGGCAGGCGCATGTCAACGCCGGGCTGCCGATCGAATCCGCCGCCTGGGGCATCAATCAGGTCTGTGGCTCGGGGCTGCGGGCGGTGGCGCTGGGCGCGCAGCACATCCAGCTGGGCGATGCGTCGATCGTGCTGGCCGGCGGGCAGGAGAACATGAGCCTGAGCGCGCACGCCGCCAACATGCGCGCGGGCACCAAGATGGGCGACGTCAAGTTCATCGACACCATGATCCGCGACGGGCTGTGGGATGCGTTCAACGGCTATCACATGGGCCAGACCGCCGAGAATGTCGCCCAGAAGTGGCAGATCAGCCGCGAGGCGCAGGACGAGTTCGCCGCCGCCTCGCAGAACAAGGCCGAGGCCGCGCAGAAGGCCGGCAAGTTCGCCGACGAGATCACGCCCTTCACGGTCAAGACCCGCAAGGGTGACGTGACCGTCGATCAGGACGAATACATCCGCCACGGCGCCACGGTCGACGGCATGGCCAAGCTGCGCCCCGCCTTCGCCAAGGACGGCAGCGTCACCGCCGGCAATGCCAGCGGGCTGAACGATGGCGCGGCGGCGGTGATGCTGATGAGCGCCGAGGAGGCCGAGCGCCGCGGCCTGACCCCGCTTGCGCGTATCGCGAGCCACGCCACCGCCGGGCTCGACCCGTCGATCATGGGCGTGGGGCCGATCCATGCCAGCCGCAAGGCGCTGGAGAAAGCCGGCTGGAAGGTCGAGGATCTGGACCTGATCGAGGCCAACGAGGCCTTCGCCGCGCAGGCCTGCGCGGTCAACAAGGACATGGGCTGGGACCCCGACAAGGTGAACGTCAACGGCGGCGCCATCGCCATCGGCCACCCCATCGGCGCCAGCGGCGCGCGGATCCTGAACACGTTGCTGTTCGAAATGCAGCGCCGCGACGCGAAGAAGGGCCTCGCCACGCTGTGCATCGGCGGCGGCATGGGCGTTGCCATGTGTCTGGAGCGCTGAGCGCACCATCAGCGGCTGCGCAATGATCTTGCGCAGCCGCGCCCAGTTCGTTACCAGAATTTCGGAAATGCCGGAGGAGGAGAGCATTCATGGCACGTGTCGCATTGGTCACAGGGGGCTCGCGCGGGATCGGCGCGGCGATCTCGAAGGCGCTCAAGGACGCCGGATACACCGTCGCCGCCAGCTATGCCGGCAATGACGAGGCCGCGTCGAAGTTCACCGCCGAGACCGGCATCAAGACCTACAAGTGGGATGTGGCGGATTATGACGCCTCGAAAGCCGGGATCGCGCAGGTCGAATCGGATCTCGGCCCGGTCGAGATCGTGGTCGCCAATGCCGGGATCACCCGCGACGCACCGTTCCACAAGATGACGCCCGACCAGTGGAAGGCGGTGATCGACACCAACCTTACCGGCGTGTTCAACACCATCCACCCCGTCTGGCCCGGCATGCGCGAGCGCAAGTTCGGCCGCGTGGTGGTGATCAGCTCGGTCAACGGGCAGAAAGGCCAGTTCGCGCAGGTCAACTACGCCGCCACCAAGGCCGGCGACATCGGCATCGTGCGCTCGCTTGCGCAGGAAGGTGCGCGCGCCGGGATCACCGCGAATGCGGTCTGCCCGGGCTACATCGCCACCGAAATGGTGATGGCGGTCCCCGAAAAGGTCCGCGAGAGCATCATCGCGCAGATCCCCGCCGGACGGCTGGGCGAGCCCGAGGAAATCGCGCGCTGCGTGGCGTTCCTCGTCTCGGACGATGCGGGCTTCATCAACGGCTCGACCATTTCGGCCAACGGGGCGCAGTTCTTCAGCTGAGCGCCCTGCCCCGACATTTGCGAACGGCCCGCGCATCGCGGGCCGTCGTCATCCGGGTGCCGTGTTCAGTTGGGCGCGAGGCGGTTGATCTCTTCCTTCAGGCGCAGTTTCTGCTTTTTCATGTCCATGATGTCCATGGGGTTGGCGGCGGGGTTGCGCTGCGCCTCCTCGACCCGGTCGGACAGAAGCGCGTGCTTGCGGCGAAGCTCCTCGACATGCGAGCTCAATGACATTGGCGTCCTCCTGCTGTGATGACCAGTCTTCTGAGTGCACCACAGATCCGGCGATTTGTCATCAGAATTACACATCGCAATCGATTGACCGCGGCGCGCGCCGGGGCTGGCGCCTGCCGGATCAAGCGACTAGGCTCCGCGCGACGGATGCATCGGGAAGGGTGAGCAATGCGTGACTTTCAGCGGCCGGGTCGCTCGGCGGTGTTCGCGACCGACGGGATATGCGCGAGTTCGCACCCGCTGGCATCGGGGGTGGCGGTGGATATCCTCAAGGCCGGCGGCAACGCGGTCGATGCGGCGCTGGCCGCGGCGGGCGTGCTGGGGGTGGCCGAGCCGCACATGTGCGGGCTGGGGGGCGACTGCTTCGTGCTGATCAAGCCTGCGGGCGAGGATCGGGTCGTCGCGCTCAACGGCTCGGGGCGCGCGGCGGCGGGTGCCGACGCAGGGGCGTTGCGCGCGCGCGGGCTGACGGCGGTGCCCACC
>PUOA01000266.1 GCA_003551925.1 Paracoccaceae bacterium | reverse complement strand
TCTTCGGCGGCAAGACCTTGTCCGCCACCCCTCCCAACTCCAGGTGCCGGAACAAATCGAGCAACAGTGACGCCCCAGCCCACGGAGTAGCCACCTCCTCCAGGTCACCGACTATCTTGAAACCCAGGCGATCCGACGACTTTCTCATCGTCACCTCCTGGGTGATAACGTATCACGTACGATTCGTAGCGGCAGCCATCCTCAAATCCACGGATTAGGGAGGTACTCGGTCGGTTGACATTCTACGTGACGGGAGTAGTCGGGGTACTCCGGACCTGGCTCAACCGTATGTTTCAAGCCAGGTCGTAGCGACCTCGCGAACGATGACCCAGTGAGCTGACTGGTCGAAGTCATCCACGTCTTTCGCGCGGAAGTAGCGTGCCATCTCATTGGTGCCGTGTCGCTCCAGCACCAGTACAATGACCTCGTAGCGCCAGTCCTCACGGTAATCATGACTCACCTGCTCAAGGTTGATGCCATGATGCATCAGGAACTGATCGACTAGTTGAACTGCGTCGGAAGTGCCGATCTTCTCCAGTCCGAATGCGGCGTACCAGGCTCCGGGTTCGTTAACCTGCCCGATGACCTCAGTGAGAGGACCGACCGCCAATTCACCGATGTCGGATAAGGCCTTCGCCGATTCCCATCGCACCAGAACATCTGTGTCCTGGATCGCCGTGATGAGCGGCTCTACACCTGACTCAATGCCCAGGGTGCCGAGTGCCTTTGCCGCGCTGCGGCGGACGAGAGAGGCCCCGTCGGTTCCAAGGGCCTGTGCGAGTGGCTCCAGTGCTGCGGCGTTGCCCGTCTGTCCAAGGGCCCACGCGGCGAGTTGTCTGACGTGAGGTGAACCATCGGTTCCAAGTGCGTGGCTCAATGCCCCCAGCGCCCGTTCGTCGCCAATCTCGCCGAGGGCGCGTGTTGCCTGCGTTCTCATCTCCTCATCGCCGGTCTCGAGCGCATGGATGAGGTCGTCGACTGCCTCGGGGTCCCCAATCATACCCAGCGCGGTGGCTGCCTGTGTGCGTACCTTGCTGTCGTCGTCTTCACGCAGCGCCTCGAGAAGTGCGGGCACCGCCGCCGGGTCGCGGTACTGACCCAGGGCTGCCGCTGCCCAGCGTCGCTCGTTAGCATCGTCGTCGTTCTGCAGGGTGTCTATCAGAGCCTCGATCTCAGCCATATTATCGGGCTCGGTCGGGGCCTGGGCACAGGCCGTGGTCCCCAGTGCCACAAGCAACAGGACGGATACGGTTATGCGTGCCGCTTTCTGACCTGCCATGCATGTGGTTTGTCTGAACATAGGTGTTCCAACCGACTCTATGCTGCTGCCTGAAGAATGCCTGCAAGATGGTAACCTGTAGCCAGCGTTGCCGCCAAATATCGCTCTTGTGCATGACGGAGAATCAGATGACACATTCTCTGAAATAATCGCATGCGATTTCTCTCGCCACGAACGAATTGCGCTTGACAGCTTCGATTTCCGTGGGCTATTGTTTAAGGTGCCCCAGGTGACCAGGCAGTAAGTACAGGGTCAGTGTCTGGAGAGTTGAAGGTTGTCCGAGTCCTGAGGCCTACAAGCCGCAGAGCTGGAGGGACCGCAAGACCTCAGGGCAGTGAGTTCGAGTCGCAGCTGCAGGGCCACTTGGGGCATCTGCTTGTCTGAGATGCCCCAGACCTTTCCGGTGTTCCGTTCCCCTCTCATTCGTCGGCATGGGCCGCCTTCTGTATTACACATGTTGACCAGCCTGGCCGCGCAAGCACCGGACTGTTCTCTATTGGCTGACTGCATGGTAGACGCGACTCGTATTCTGTAAGGCGCGCCACTTGTGTCACCTGACATCATTCGATGACACCCCCATGTTTGTGCAGAACATCACATGTGTCGACGCTATGCCGCATCCGTTGCAGTTGAGGATTCTGAACCCGTCATCAGGTGATTGGACGGACCGTGCCTGTCGGTACGGGCACGATGCTTCGTGCCCGCAGATAGCGCGGTAGTCTCCGGGGTAGGCGCGGCACATGTGCCGTCCGTCGTCTCGCGTACAACCGCACTTGCTGCCACACATCAGACCTTCATGGGCGTACAATTCGCGAACGACCTGGTGGCATGGCTGGTGGCGTCCGAATGTAGGGGAACGCTGCCGCGTGCCCGCAAGTAGTGCGGGGGTTTCCGGTGTAGAGACGGCACATGTGCCGTCCGTCGTCTCGCGTACAACCGCACTTGCTGCCACACATCAGACCTTCATGGACGTACAATTCGCGAACGACCTGGTGGCATGGATGGTGGCGTCCGAATGTAGGGGAACGCTGCCGCGTGCCCGCAGGTAGTGCGAGGGTTTCCGGCGTAGGGGCGGCACATGTGCCGTCCGTCGTCTCGCGCATGACCGCGCTTGCTGCCACACATCAGGCCTGCATGGACGTGCAATATGCGAAGGGGCGTTCGGGACCGACCCGCAGGTAGTGCGGGGATATCTGGTGTAGGGACGGCACATGTGCCGTCCGTCGTCTCGCGCATAACCGCGCTTGCTGCCACACATCGGACGTGTATGCACGTGCAATTCCTGTAGAGGTCGTTCGCGAACGACCCGGTGGCATGGCTGGTGGCGTCCGAATGTAGGGGAACGCTGCCGCGTGCCCGCAAGTAGTGCGGGGGTTTCC
>PUOA01000341.1 GCA_003551925.1 Paracoccaceae bacterium | reverse complement strand
TGAAGCCCGCGCTCTCGGTCGCATAGGCCTGCACGGCGCGCAGCAGGTCGTCGGGGTCGATCCCCTCGGCCAGCGCCTCGGCAATCGCGCTCACGCTCGCAGCCGTCCCGCGCTGCCGGTCCTTGGGGTAGGCGGCCCAGATCTTCTCAACCCGTTCATCCACCGCCGCCCCCGCGCGCTTGCGCGTAGGTGGTTTAGGGATGGTTTCAGGGTGGTTTGGGGTCCACCGTGGACCCGGTACCCCGTCCACCCTGGACCCCCTACCGTGGTCACGCTGGACGGGGTCCAGGGTGGACCCCGTTCCTTCGTCGGGTTCGGCGGAGCTTTCCAAGGCCATGACCCTGTCGAGCACGATCCGGTAGATCACCGTGAATCCGTTCTTGCAGGGCCGCCGCCCGGTCTCGATCAAGATGCCCTCGCGCAGGAAGTCGGTGATGGTGCGCTTGACGGTGCTTTCACCCAGCTCGGTGTGGCGCTGGATCGTGCCCTTGGAACACCAGATGCCCGAGCCGTCATCGCTCGCCTTGTCGGCCAGGAACATGATGATCTGCTTGCGCGCGGCGCTGCCGAAGATCCGGTCGGCGCAGAGATTGGCGATCTTCCAGCTCATGCGCGGGCCCCCGGGAAGGAGGCGCGGCGACGCGTCAAAGGCGACGGATCAAACCGCTTGACAGAACGGAAAACGCCGCCGCACCATCCGCCCAACGCCCCTTCCCGGGCGCGCAAAAGGTTTGACAATCGGCCGCCAAGTGCTTGATTTCCCGTGGTGGGTTTGACAGAAATTTCGCCCGTAACCGCCTGATCTTCCGTCCGCAATTTGGGATTGAAAACCCTCGTGTCGGTGGTTCGATTCCGCCCCCGGGCACCAATCTAAACCATTCAAAAAGAACAGAGTTGTAGTTGGGCGGATCGACGCAGCTCGCTGTTGTCGGAGGCGTCGCGGATCTCGGCCAGCCAGCCGCGCTCGTTCTGGGTGACGGGCGTGCCGAAGATCTCGGTGATCGCCTGCGCCGCCGTCGCGCCCACCGCTTGGTCGAGCGCCAGACGCATCAGCAGCGCCGGATCGACCTCCAGCGCCTTCGCGAGCGAGGGCATCCGGTCGAGCGGGACCTTGTTGCGCCCGTTCTTGAGGAAGGTCATCATGTCGGCTTTGGCGAAGCCCGCCTCGCTGGCGATCTCGGCCTGGGTCTTGCGGTGCGACAGGTCGCGGACGCGGTCTGCGATCAGCTTCGCGGTCGGGGTGTTCTCGAAAGGATTCATGCTGTGCTTTCTGCTGTGTGTGGTTGGTCACAGCACATACTTACCGCGTGGTGCGCGCGCGGTCGGGTGGGGAGTTCGCGCTCGTCGTCGGGAGTTGCAGCTGCGACCTAAGTCCTAGAAAAAGCGCGCTCGGTGCATGGGGGTCCAGCCGGTGCGCGCCGGTCTGGGGCGGCTGAACCCTCCGGGTTGAGGTGTGAGGAGGTCGCGGACCGAACCGCAGCCACCTGAATGTTCGGCGAAGGAAGGAGGCTTTCTATGGCCCTCCAATCGAAACGGGGCTAACTTATCCAGAGCCTCATGACGGCAGGTTTTTTCGACATCTGAAAGCGCACGATGGAAAAGTCAGATCGAGCATTTGAGTTGGCGCAAGAGGCAATTGAACAGGCCAAGGCGAAGGGCGCTGATAAATTAAACTTCGATGATGAAGAGCTCCGCTCACTCCGCTGCATACCTCCAAGCATCACGGGTTTAAGTGGCCTTAAAAAGATTCGACTTGACGGCACGCGGGTCGCTGATCTTTCGCCACTGCAAAGCTTAACAGATCTGAAGTGGCTGGATCTGAACAATACACAGATCAAAGATCTGATGCCATTAAGTGATCTTATCGGCTTGGTAGGCATTAGTCTTGCGAACACACGAGTGGACGACCTTACGCCACTCCGCAATCTGACTAAACTCTGGACGCTCGATATCAGCAACACATCTGTCGGCGATCTCTCGCCTCTTGCGAGTTGCCTTGAGCTGCATCACCTATTTATCGACGGCACTCAAGTCTCAGACCTAAGGCCGATTGCGGGCTTGGAGAAGCTGGGCACTGGCCTCTTTGACATTATGGGGCTGCATTTTAGAGGAATACCAGCCACCGAGAGGGATGCACGGCTGGCGGAGCTAGCGGAGAACGATGACAATGTGGAGCGCACTGAGCAGACGCTAATTTATTTGCGCAGTCTGCCGCGCTGGCCTGCGCCCTACACCCCCGCCGACACGCCCGACGGCAGTCCGCTAGAGCCGATCGACAGCGCGTCGGAAGCTTCAACGGCGCAGGCTGCCAATGCGCAGATCACGTATTTGCTCCAGAATCCGACCGTCACTCGACTTACTGCGCAACAACTCGCCGGACAAATCAAGCATGCGCTGCGCGACGTTCCCGCTACGACTGGCAATTGCCTGCCCGAGCCCCTTCAAACCATGTTGGAGTTTGCAGAGGTGCTCGAAAAGCTCGCGCCTGCCTCTGATCCTGTCACTGATCCGTTTGACCGAGAGAAACTGAAACTACGAATTGCGCAGCTCGAAGCGATCGTTAAGCGCCTGACTCAACAATTGCGGGATGAAACCAAGGCCCGCGAAGCTGCCGAGGCACTGGCCGGAAAGGGGCTGTTCCGACGCAACGTTGAGATTGGTGCAGGCATGGC
>PUOA01000213.1 GCA_003551925.1 Paracoccaceae bacterium | reverse complement strand
CCAGCCGTGACAGCCGCAGCGCCATCAGACCATGACGCATGAACAGGCGCGAAACCGGTGCCGCAAAATCACCACGCCGATCAGCGCAAGGTCGCGCAACCGGTCGTCGCCAAGAAGACGCGGCACCAGAAAGACCGCACCGAGGCCGATCCGCGTGCAGATGATGGCCGCAACCACCGTCCAGGGCAGCCGGGGTTCGGTCGGCCAGGCGCACTCTCAGGGAGATGACGATGAACCGCGCGGCAACGACGCTGACGAGCGGGACGACACCCGTGACGGACCATTCACCGCATGTGCGGTTGTTGCCGAGACGAGGCCGGGAACCACGCTGCAGAACCTTGTAGCAGAGGCAGAACCCCTGGCCGTCCCAGTCGTGCAGGATCACGCGACGCGCTGTCCCGAGGCGCTGTCGAAAGGATGGAGCGCCTCGCGTGCGAGGGAAAGGGTCAGCGTGTGGCCCTCGGTCACCTGCGGCACATGCGGCAGGCGGGCGATGACCATTGCGTCGTGGCCGTCGAACCGCAGGTGCAGATGGCTCTCCGCGCCCGCCGGCTCCAGCAGCAACAGGGTCCCGTCGAGGCTGATCTGGCCGTCGCGCGCAGGCGACAGCGACAGGTCCTCGGGGCGGATGCCGATCAGATCGGCCTTGACGGGCAGATGCGCCAGCGCCTCGGCGGGCAGTTTCGTGCGCAGCCACGCGGCGGGCAGCATGTTCATCGCCGGAGAGCCGATGAACCCGGCGACGAAGGTTGTCGCGGGGCGGGAATAGACCTCCATCGGGGTGCCGATCTGCTCGATCCGCCCGCCATTGAGCACCACCAGCCGATCCGCCATGGTCAGCGCTTCAAGCTGATCATGCGTGACGTAGAGCGCGGTGGTGCGCAGGCGCTTCTGCAGCTGCCGGATCTCCACCCGCATCTGCACGCGCAGCTTGGCGTCGAGGTTCGACAGCGGCTCGTCGAACAGGAATGCCGCCGGTTCGCGCACCAGCGCGCGGCCCATCGCGACGCGCTGGCGCTGCCCGCCCGACAACTGGCGCGGCTTGCGGTCCAGGAACTTGCCGATTTCCAGCATCTCGGCGGCCTCGCGCACGCGGCGGTCGATCTCGGCACGCTTGAAGCTGCGGTTCTTCAGCCCGTAGGCCAGATTGTTGAACACCGTCATGTGCGGATAAAGCGCGTAGTTCTGGAACACCATCGCGATGTCACGCTCGGCCGGTTCGAGCTGGTTGACCACGCGGTCCCCGATCTGAAGCGTGCCTTCGGTGATCGTCTCCAGCCCCGCGACCATGCGCAGCAGCGTGGACTTTCCGCAGCCCGAGGGGCCGACCAGCACGATCATCTCGCCATCGGCGATGTCGATGCTGACATCGGACACCGCGCGCACATCGCCGGTGTAGACCTTGCCCAGCGTGTCCATCGTGATCGTGGCCATGGGTTATTTCTCCGTCTCGGTCAGGCCTTTGACAAACAGCCGCTGCATGAACAGGATCACGAGGATCGGCGGCAGCGCCGCCAGCGTGACCGTCGCCATCACCAGATGCCACAACGGTTCGGAATCGCCCCCCGTCACCATGCGCTGGATGCCCATGACGATGGTGAAGTATTCGGGGTCGGTGGTGATCAGCAGCGGCCAGAGATACTGGTTCCAGCCATAGATGAACATGATCACGAACAGCGCCGCGATGTTGGTGATCGACAGCGGCAGCAGGATGTCCTTGAAGAACTTCATCGGCCCTGCGCCGTCGACGCGGGCGGCCTCCATCAGCTCTTCGGGGACGGTCATGAAGAACTGCCGGAACAGGAATGTCGCCGTGGCCGACGCGATCAGCGGGATCGACAGCCCCGCGAAGCTGTTGAGCATGCCCAGATCCGCGACCACCTGAAAGGTCGGCACGATCCGCACCTCGACCGGCAGCATCAGCGTCAGGAAGATCACCCAGAAGAAGAAGATGCGGAAGCGGAACCGGAAATAGACGATCGCGAAGGCCGACAGGATCGAGATCGACAGCTTGCCGATGGTGATCGCCATCGCCATGACGAAGCTGTTCCACATCATCCCCGCCACCGGCGGCGTGCCCGCGCGCGAGCGGCCCTCGGAGATCACGGTCATGTAGTTGTCCCACGCGTTGGGCCCCGGCAGCAGCGGCATCACCCCGCGCACGAAGGTCCCCGGCGGGTGGGTCGAGGCGATGATCGCCACATAGACCGGAAAGACCACGATGGTCACGCCCGCGATCAGGACCAGATGGGCAAGCAGGTTGCCCCAGCGATTGTTGTCGACCATGCGCAGCCCTCAGTAATTCACGCGCCGCTCGATATAGCGGAACTGGATGACGGTCAGCGCGATGACGATCGCCATCAGGATCACCGATTGCGCCGCCGACGAGCCGAGGTTGAGGTTCACGAAGCCGTCGCGGTAGACCTTGTAGACGAGGATGTTGGTGGCCTGCGACGGCCCGCCCTCGGTGGTGGCGTGGATGATCCCGAAGGTGTCGAACATCGCGTAGATGATGTTGATCACCAGCAGGAAGAAGGTGATCGGCGACAGCAGCGGGAACACGATAGTCCAGAAGCGTTTTGCGCGGCTCGCTCCGTCGATGGCCGCGGCCTCGATCAGCGAGTTGGGGACCGACTGCAGCCCCGCGAGGAAGAAGATGAAGTTGTAGCTGATCTG
>PUOA01000173.1 GCA_003551925.1 Paracoccaceae bacterium | reverse complement strand
TCAGTACATTGATCAACTGCTGACAAAGATGCCTGCTACCCGTCATTTTCGCCCTGACGAACCTCTTTTGCAATCACCGGCAGGGTTCATAGCTTCGAATCTGGCTAAGGGAGCCGTTGGTTATGCCGGTGGTGAACTTATGGGCTGGGGCCTTAGTAAAGTCGGGGTCAGCTTTGGGGAAGAAGATTATACAGAAGAACAGTTAGCAAAGATATTGGATGGTATGCATGAGATGCAGGCGCAGCTTTCCGGGATGCTGGCCATCGACCTGGACAAGCTGGGCACCAAGCTGCGCCAGAATGCGGGGCCGACGCTGGCCGGCGCGCTGCTCGCGCTGGGTGTGTTGCTGGCGATTCTGGCGCTCGATTGGCGAATGGGACTACTGGTTGCGGCGCTGACTCTTGTCTATCTGGTGGGGGTGATGTCGGTGCATCGCGCGACCGCGCGCGCTGACATGCAGGATGGCAGCGCGATCGACCAGCAGCAGCATATCTTGCGCGACATGCTCGACGGCGCGCGCGACCTGCGCCTCTATCAGGTCCAGCATCTCCATGAGGCACGGTTCGCAGACGTAGCCGAAACCGTCCGTCGCCGCGATGTGCGCCTGTATGGAAAGCCCATCTGGGGCTGGAACCCGGTGGTGGATTTCGTCAGTGCGATGATCCTGCTGGGTCCCGCACTTCTGGGCATCTGGATGCATATGCAGTCGGGGACCAGTGTGCCGCTGGAGCTGATCCCGGCGGTGCTGACCTATGCGGCCATGATGACGGCGAGCCTGCGCAGCCTGAGCCGTGGAGTGCACGCGCTTGCCTACCTTGGCCAGGCGCTCGAGCGTCTCGAGACGGTAATCAGCTACCCGGAAGAGCCGCCGCGGCCGCCGCCTAGCCTGGATCGGATGCCCGATGACCAGACCTTGCGACTGGTCGGTGTCGGCCGGCGTTTCGGCGGGCGCAGCGTGTTCGAACGCTTCGATCTGGATGTGGCACCGGGCGAACGGATCGCACTGATCGGGCCCAGCGGAGTGGGCAAGACGACGCTGGCGAACCTGATCCTGCGGCTGGAGGAACCCGACACAGGGTGCGTCATGCTTGGTGGCCAGCCTGCGCAGCATTTTCCGCTTCCGCTCTATCTGAGCTATTTCGCCCATGTTGCGCATCACACGCACTTGTTCCACACCAGCGTGCGCGACAACATCGCCATGGGGTGGCGCCATGTCCCCTTTGCCGACATCGAACGCGCTGCGCGGCTGGTGCGGCTTCATGACATGATCTCTCGCCTGCCGCAGGGGTATGACACGGTGCTGGGTGATGGTGCTTTGTCGCTGTCGCAGGGTCAGCGACAGCGGCTTGCGCTCGCGCGCGCGCTGATCCGCGAGCCCGCGGTGCTGGTGCTGGACGAATTCGCTTCGGCGCTCGACGGGGCGACGAAAACGGCGCTGCTCGACGATCTTTTCGCCGCGTTTTCGGGCACGACGATTATCTGCATGACGCACGACCCCGACGTCATGGCCCGGATGGACAGGGTGATCACGCTGGCCCCCGATGCAGCGGCAACGCCCCCCACGCGCCCGGAAACCGGCGTGCCACCGCGCGACGGCACGCAGCACGTCGAGGACCCCGAGGGCATCTTGCACCTTCCCGCCGACGCCTCGGCGCTCGATGCCCTCGCGCAGTGGGTCGACAGCCGCGCATCCGGCGGGCTCATCCCCGAAGACGCCGTGTTTCACGTCAACCTGGTGCTCGACGAGCTGGTCAGCAACATCGTCACCCATGGCCGGTGGGAGGGGTCGGGCGCAACGCGCATTGCGATCGGGCTAACGCGCGCCGACGACACGGTGACCCTGACGATCGAGGATGACGGCGCGCCCTTCGACCCCACCCGCGCGGACCCCGTCGACACCGACGCGCCGCTGGAGCAGCGCGCGGTCGGTGGACTGGGGCTGCATTTCGTGCGCAGCTTCATGGACGACGTCTCCTATCGACGGCAAGGGGGATGGAACCAGGTCACGCTGATCCGACAGGTGAGATGATCGGGCCGCGGCCCACCCGCGACCGGACGCGGCTTGCGCCAAAGGGAGCGCCGTGTAGGCTGTGGGGATGTTGATCGGGCTGCCCGACATGCGCCCCGAACGGCGTGGCGAACAGTGCAGGTGGGACGACCGATGCCACAGGCAAGCGAACTGATCATGCGCAACTGTCTCGACGAGATCCCGCGTATCTCCCGGACGGTCGAGTCGTTCTGCGCGCATCACGCGCTCGCCCCGCGCATCGCCACGCATCTGACGCTGGCGCTGGACGAGCTGGCGACCAACGCCATCAGCCATGGCTTTCCGCCCGAGGACACGCACGATGGGGCCGTTCGGCTGCGCCTTGCGCTTGAGCGCGACACGGTGCACGCAGTGATCGAGGATGACGGCCGTCCGTTCGACCCGCTCTCGGTTCCGCCCGCCGACACCGCGATGACGCTGGAAGATCGCGCAATCGGGGGTCTTGGCGTGCACATCGTGCGCGCGGTGATGGACGATGTGCGCTATGAACGCGCGGATGGCGTGAACCGTGTGCACCTGCGCAAGCGGTGCAGCCCTGATGAGTAATGCTGGCTGCTCCGCGCGGGGCTGCCACAGATTGGAAAGGCAAGGCTCGTGGTGGAAAATCTTGGCGTTACCCATGAACGCGATGGCACACTGGCTGTGGTGAATGTGAGCGGTCGCATCGACAGCGCGACCTCTGCACAATTCGAGGCGAAACTTGAGACGGTGTTCGCCGACCTGCCCGATGCGCTGATCATCGACATGTCGGATCTGGCGTACATGAGCAGCGCGGGTTTGCGTGTGCTGCTTGTCGTCGCCAAACGCGCAAGCGCCGAGTCGCGACCGCTGATCCTGTGCGGCCTGGCCCCCGCCATTCAGGAGGTGTTTGACATCAGCGGGTTTTCCACGATCTTCGAGCTCGCCGCCACACGCGCGGAGGCCAAGGCGCAGGCACGCGCCTGAAGCAGCGCCGCCGTTAGGGAGACACGATGTTCCGCTCGCTGCAATTCCAGCTGTTCGCCGGGCTCGTGGTCATCCTGCTGGGCGCGGGCGTGACCATCACCATCTCGACGCGGGAGCAGATGCGCGACGCGCTGATCGCGGCTGAAACGCGCGCTGCGCGCAATATGCTCGGCCAGATCGAGCTGCAGATCTCGAACCGCTACCGCGAGCTTCTGTCCGAGAAGCTGCGCATCGTGAATGAGCGGCGCGACGCGCTGGAGCATTTGGGCGGGTTCACGGTGGCAGCCGCAGCGGCGCATGAGGGTCTGGTCGAGCGTGGCGCTGCAAGCCGCGCCGAGGCCCGCGCATTGACACTGGATTTCGTGAACGCCGTCGATCTGGGCGCATCGGTCGAAGCGTTTGCGATCACCCGCAGCGGCTATGTTCTGGCGCATTCCGACCCCAGCCAGCACGGGCGCGATCTGGGCGCGCAGCGCGACATCAAGGGCCGCCCGCTGCCCGAGGCCGTGCAGGAAGACATCGAGCTTGACGGCAAGGCCTATGTGCTCTTCGACGATGCGGCGCGCGACGGGGCCGATGCCGGCGCGCACGACGCCGACGGCCGCCGCTTCGCTCATTTCCGCGAGGTCCAGACGCTCGGACTCTACATCGGGGTGTCCGACCGCATCGGCGACGTCGAGCGATATGTCGAAACCGGGGTCGAGGCCACGATCAGCACGCTTGCCGACACCCTGGCGCAGGTCCGGGTCGTCGACACCGGGTTCGTGTTCATCATGGATGACACCATGGAGGCTGTCACACCGCCTGCCGAATGGGCGGCGACCCTGCTCGAGGCGCGCGATCCGGACAGTGGCCTGATCATCCCCGAGCTGCTGTCGCTGGTCAGCAGCGAAGACGCGCCCACCGCGGTCGACTATGCGCTTCCGGGTGCCGAGGCGCCGGTCCGGATGCGGGCCTATGTCAGCTACTTCCGGCCGCTTGGATGGTATATCGTCAGCACCTTTCCCGCGGCCGAGATCAACCGCCCCGCGAACGATCTGATCCGCCAGCAGAGCGTGATCTTTGCGGCTGTTCTGGCGGTGGCGCTGTTGCTGGCATGGCTCTTCGCGCTCAAGCTGACGGGTCCGTTGCGGCGCCTGACAGGCTATGCCCGCCAGTTGCCGCAGCAGGATTTCACCCACGCCGACGGCCCGCACGGGGCGCTTGACCGGTTGGCCGACACCCGCTCCGAGGTCGGGGGACTGGCGCGCGCCTTCCGCTTCATGGAAGGCGAGCTGCGCGACAATATCCGCGCGTTGCTGGACACCACCCGCGACAAGGAGCGGATCGAGAGCGAGTTGAACATCGCCCGCGACATCCAGCAGGGGCTGCTGCCCAAGATCTTTCCGCCCTTCCCCGACAATCCGCAGATCGACCTGCACGCGTCACTCACACCGGCGCGGCATGTGGGCGGGGATCTGTTCGACTTCTACTTCCTGGACGATCATCGCCTGCTGATCGCGGTCGGCGACGTCGCCGACAAGGGCGTGCCGTCGGCACTGTTCATGGCGATCACCAAGACGCTGGTGAAATCGGCCAGCGCGCAGGAGACCGATCCGGCCGAGATGATGCGCCGCGTGAACACTGCGCTGAGCGCCGACAATCCGCGCGCGATGTTCGTCACGCTG
The DNA here is from genome assembly GCA_003551925.1 of Paracoccaceae bacterium. GTDB lineage: Bacteria > Pseudomonadota > Alphaproteobacteria > Rhodobacterales > Rhodobacteraceae > Rhabdonatronobacter. The sequence continues at coordinate 7,765 of PUOA01000173.1, read as the reverse complement.
TTCATCGGTATCCTCGACATCCGCACCGGCACGCTCGACTACGTCAATGCGGGCCAGAACCCGCCCGTTGTGGTTCCCGTGACCGGCGCGCCCGCGCTGATGCGCGAGATCAGCGGCCCGCCCGCCGGGGTGATGGAGGGGCTGTCCTATCGTCGCCTGTCGCGCCAGCTTGCGCCCGGTGACCGGCTGGTGATCTACACCGACGGCGTCACCGAGGCGATGACCGACACCAACGAGGAATACGGCACGGACCGCCTGCTGAGCTTGCTGGAGGCAGGCCGCGGACAGGATGCGAAGCAACTGGTCGACTGCGTGCTCGACGACGTGCGCGCGCATTCGGGCGCTGCGGAGCAATCCGACGACCTGACATTGCTGTGCCTGACGTGGCAGCATGACCCGGACTAGGGTCCAACCCCACCGCCCGACACAACGCGAGGTTCCCATGACGACACGACCCAGATCCCGACGACGCCGCGCGCGGTTCACCGGGCTTGCAGTGCTGCCGCTGTTGGCTCTGGCGCCGCCCATTGCCGCCGATGACACCGTGGGCACCGCTCCGACCCTTGCTGCCGAGGGCGAGCGCTGGCGGATCGGCTATCTCGAAGGCGGCCAGTATGTGGATTACGAGACCATCACCACCGCCACGATCCGCGGGCTGATGGAGCTCGGCTGGATCGAGCCGGCCGAGCTACCCACCACCCAGGGCGCCGAGGCCGGGGATTTCTGGCGTTGGTTCGCCGAGAACCTGCGCAGCGACTACATCGAGATCGTGCCCGACGCCTACTACACCGCCGGGGATTTCGACAGCGATGTCCGCCCGGAGACCCGCGCCGCGATCCTCGACCGGCTGACAGGGACGGGCGACATCGATCTGGTGATCGCAATGGGCACCTGGGCCGGGCAGGATCTGCGGGTCGAGGGCCTCGGTGTGCCGGTGATCGTCGGCTCGACCAGCGACCCGGTCGGCGCGGGCATCATCGACAGCCCCGCCGACAGCGGGATGGACCACCTGCACGCCCGGGTCGAGGTCGAGCGCTATCAACGCCAGCTGCGGCTGTTCCATGACCTTATTGGCTTCAACCGTCTGGGCATCGTCTACGCCGATACGAGCGAGGGGCGCACCTATGGTGGCGTCGACGCGGTGACCGATGTCGCGGGCGAACGCGGCTTTGACGTGGTGTCCTGCGACGCGCCCTATGCCGGTCTGCCGCAGCAGGAGGTCGAAGCCCGTGTCGTCGCGTGCTACGAGCAGATCGCCAGCGACGTGGATGCGATTTACGTCACCGTGCATCGCGGCATCACCGAACGCTCGCTTCCCACGATCATGGACAGCATAAACCGCAATCTGGTGCCCACCTTCTCGATGCTGGGCTCCAGCGAGGTCCGGCGCGGCGTCCTGATGAGCATCGCGCAAGCGGATTTCTCGCATGTGGGGCGCTTCCACGCCGAGACCATCGCCAGGATATTGAACGGTGCCTCACCGCGCGCGCTGTCGCAGGAGTGGAGCAGCCCGCCCAAGATTGCGCTCAACCTCTTCGCGGCAGAGCGTATCGGCTTCGATCCCCCGGTCGATCTACTGCTGGCGAGCGACGAGATCTACGACTCGGTCGAGGGATTGGAGAACGCGCCGTGAGGTTGCACCTTGTCACGCCCTCCGCTGCCGTAACCTGACCTGCCGCGCGGCGACTTTCGCGGCCAGGAACTCGGCGCTGCGCGGCTCCCACAGCGGGCGTTGCCACATGTAGCTGTGCTCTTGCAGGCTTTGGGTGTCCCCGCGCAGCACGTCGGGCGGGAAAACGTCGCCCATCAGGCGGGCCTCCGCGTCCGAACATTGGTCCAGAACTCCGCAACCGCACGCAACGATCTGCTGCAGCCACAGCGCGTTCAACGCGATCCGCTGCATGACGCATTGCGGCGTGCCGGCGAACAGGAAAAAGCTGTCCTGCGATGGCTCGAAGCTTGGGTAACGCGCCCGAATCGCTGCGGTCAGCGTGCGCAGATGCCAGCGGCGATACCCTTGCAGGCGATGCGTGCCTTCCAGCGCGTCGCCGATTTCATGGAGCGATGTGTTTCGCAACGCGCTGACGCACAGGCACGCCATCACCACCTGCACTGCCGAGAAGCGGCGAATTCGCGGAATACCGTCATCGCGGATCACCCGTCCGGTCGCGTCCTTTTCGTATTTCGACACCAGCGCGCCGCCGAAGGCCGCGTAGCCGATCACACGCGCGTCGGGCAATGGTCCATAGGACCGCGGGGCGACGAAACGTCCGGCCTCCGCCGACCAGAACGCATCGGTCACATCAAGCGGCGCAGGATCGACGCGCAGCGCGCAGAAGCTCTGCCGAAAGCTTTCCAGCACAATGCCAAGGCCGGTCGCGGTGCCTGACTGCACCGTCATGGGCATACCGTCCCAATGGCTCCGCGCGCCGGCACACGGTTTCGAAACACTTGGATCAAGGTCACATTCCACTCCGGAAGTTCGATGGTTTCCCCATGGTGTGCTGCACACACCCCGGGTTGTCAGGTGTCGTGCTGCGCCGGACCCCGGAGGGGGGCGCCCGATCAGGCGGCGCGGTTTTCGGCGTCGGTCGTGGTGACACCGTCGGCGAGCGTGCTGCATGCGATGACCACTGGCAACCGCCGGGTTCGCGCACCGCGGTCGGCGACCGATCCTGACGGCGCCGAGTCACTTGCTGACGTTGCGGAAGCTCACCCGGCGCAGGATGCCATCGCTGCTGAAGCCGGTCACGTGCGTCTGCATCGCGCTTTGTTCGATCATCTGGAACATGATCACGAACGGCGCGCTGCTGCGGTGCTCGCCCTGCACCAGGCGATACAGATCGTCGCGCGCGTCGTCATCGCGCATGGCGAAGGCGTTGTCGACCATCGCGCCAAGCTGCCCCGGCGCATAGCTGTTGCGCCAGGCAAGCGATCCGGCGGCGGCGGCCTCGGGGCTGTTGTCGGGGTTGCGGGCGAAGGCGGCTGCATTGAAATGCGGGTCCGCGTATTCCGGAATCCAGGCTTCGAGCACCAGATCATGGCTGCGGCTTCGATAGCGCGTCAGAACCTCCTGCCCGGACATTGCGGTGATGCGCAGCGTTATCCCCGCCTGCGCGAAGCTGTCGCGCAGCGCCCGCGCGACGGTTATCCGGTCTTCGACGTTGCGCACCAGCAGCGTCACCTCGAACGGTGCGATGCCGGCGTCGTCCAGCAGCGCGCGCGCCCGCGCGACATCAAGCCGAAATGGCGTGTCTTCAAGTGCCGGCGCGATGCCGCGCGGCAAGAAGGCCTGATGCACGATCCGGCTGCCACGGAGTTCGGGCATCGACGCCATGCCCTCGTAATCCACCAGCCAGCGCATCGCCTCGATCACGGCGGGGTCCGACAGGACCGGATGCCCCATGTTGGCGGCCAGATACATGATCTCGCCCGTCAGGCCGGAGTGCACCCGGATCTCCGGGGTCTGCGCAAGCGCGGCCACATCCCCGGGGCGGAGGTCGCGCGCCACATCGACCAGCCCGACCTGAAGCAGCGCGCGTTGCGTGGTGCTGGACGGGACATGATGCACACGCACTCGCGGCAACGGCACGGGGCCGCGCCAATGGTCGGCGCGGGCGGTCAGCACATAATCGAAGCCGCTGCTGAAGCTTTCAAGCGTGTAGGGACCGCTGCCGGCCGTGGCCCGGGAAAGCCATGCATGGCCAAGATCTCCCGACACGGCATTCCGAAGCACGGTTTCGCGATCCACGACCGCCGTGGCGGTGGCCGTCAGCGCGGCATGGAGCAAGCCGGGCGCGACCGCCGCCGGCAGATCGAGCAGCAGCCGGTTTCCATCCTCGGTGATGCGCTGCGTGACATTGTCGGGGGTGAATCCGAACTGTGTCAGAATCGATGCCGGTGCCATGCCAAGCTGCACCAGCCGGTGCAACGAGAACGCCGCATCCGCCGCCGTGACCGGGTTGCCCGAGGCAAAGCGCGCTCCCGTCCTGATCCGGAAGGAATGCCGCGTGCCCTCGGCGGACACCTCCCAGCTTTCGGCGAGGCCCGGCAGAAACCGGTCCCCGCCATCGCGCGATCCCCCGATCAGCAGGGTTTCATAGACGTTGTGCAGCAGTTCGGCCGTCGAAAATTCATACGCCGCGGCAGGATCGAGCGTGCCCATGTCATCGATTGTCGCGGCGACAACAAATTTATCGGCCGGTGTCAGCGCCAGCAGCTCGCTCGCGGGTGACGATGCGGCAGACAGGGTGATGGCAGCACTTATGCATCCCGCAACAAGTGCTCTGGCCGGTCCTGACAGGCTGAAAGACATGGTCCCATCCCTTCTGGTTGACGCATGGGGCCGGCCGAGGCGCCGGCTGACCGGTCCGCGGCGCGCTCGATCAGCGCCAGATCACGACACCGCCGCCCTCCAGCCGGTTCGGCGCGGTGCGGCGCAGCCGGAGCAACACGCTGTCGGTGGCATTCGACAGCACAAGCTCGTAGCCCCGAAGACTCCATTTGCTGACAAAGAACAGCGAACGATCCGTGCACATGCTGGTGCGTGCGACCCCGTTTCCGAAGTTGTCTTTGGGCCGCAGTTCCAGCCGGCATTCCCTGCCGTCGGGCTGTTCGACCGACCATTGACCAAGATACGCCGCGCTGCGATCGCGGCCGGGACCGGACGTTCCTGCGAAAGTGTTCAGAAGTTCGGCAAAGTCGACGCTGGCGCCGGTCGCCGTGGTCGTGGTGCGCGACCGCCGCCCATCGGACGAGGTAACGGTCTCGGAGCGCACCGTTTCCTGCGCGTAATGAAGATCCGAATGTGGCTGCGCCGCGCCATGCGCCGGCGGCCCCTGCAGGGGTTCTGCCTGACATGCGGCCAGCAGGACCGCCCCTGTGACAACGCTCCAGCGCCACGCGTCCGTCACCCGGCGCTTCATCGCGGGCACCGATGCTGCGTGATCCGTGGCGCGGATGTTTCGGGTGGTTTCATGGCGGTCCTCCTGCTGCTGTCGTGTGCAGTTTCGATGCGTGCGCCCTGCACCCGAACGGCACTCTCAGGCGCTGACCCACACCGGGTGTCCACTCGGGATGGGATCGAACGGCATGAATAAAAAGGGTGGTTCAGGGCACTTAAAGGCAGGTTAAACGGTTACGCGGCGCGTTTTCGCAGGGGAAGTGCGCTTTCGAGATCTCGAGGGCACAAAATGGCGCATTGACCCCGCGCCGGGGATCACAGGCTCGACCTTGAGCACTGCAAGCCGCTTGACCTCGCCGCTCTGTCGGACAATGTCCCGCATGGTTGCCGGAAACGTCAGGTCTGGAGGATGCTTCATGCGTCGGAGTGTTGCTGTGATGCTAGGCCTTTCCCTGCCCGCAAGCGCGCTCGCCGCGGCCGATCTTGTGGGGCGCTGGTCATCCGCGTTGGACGGGCTGGTGCTGTCGATCCATGACGACGGGACTTTCGGCATCACCCCGCCGGACCGCCCGGTGCTGAACGGGGCATGGTGGATCGACCCCGACAGCGCGCTTCATGTCTTCATGAACGACGCCGACAGCGACGTCTGCCCGGAAATAGAGGGGCGTTATCGGCTGGTATCGGATGGATCGCAGGGCATCTTGCGTTTCGCGCTGGTGGAAGACGCGTGCAGCCCGCGCATGACGCATATGCAGTCGGCGTTCACCCGGATCGACTGATCCGCTTGCAGGCGACCTGAAAGCCCTCGATCGGCACATCGCAAGGGCCCGCTTCGGCGGCTGCGCCCCGACGGCGTCAGCGGGCGCAGTCCCGCGCTCCGAATTGGAGCCATAGGCCCCGAAATCTCCGATCGGTTCGCGAACGAGGGCAGGCCCTGTCCGTAAAGCGCGTTGACGCAGGCGACGCGGAGGGCGGAGGACGAGAGACTCGACGCGGCCGTCGCCGCCTTGTCCTGGAGAATGCAAATGTTGAACACCCTGCGCGCCGCCGGAATGGCGGTCGGATTGATCGGTCTGGTGCAGAGCGCCGCTGCGGAAACCCTGCGGGTGATGCATCCCGAACCCGAGGCGCCGGTGATCGTCGCGGCGGGTCCGGCAGGTGTCGATTCACCGGGCGACACGCGCTTCTTTCACTTTTCCGGGGTTACCGACGACGCGGTCGAGGTCGTCATGGACTGGATGATGACCACAACGGGGACGGCGACCGCTGAAGGCGCCAATTCGCGCGTTACACAAGCGGTGTTCTCGGTCGGTGGCCCGGGAGGTGATCAGATCGTCCTGATGGGCGCGGGCCTGTATCCGGACGAGACCAACGTCTTTCCCGCCGCGTCCAGCCTTGTGCGGGCAATCATCGGCGGAACCGGTGCCTATTCGGATGCGCGGGGCGTCGTTGTGTCCACGCATGAAGCGGATGGGTCCTGGATGCACGAGTTCCGGTTCGCGGACTGAGGCGCAGCCGCGCTGTCGCCGTTCGGCAACATGTCAGGGCGCGCAGCATCCGTGGTGTGCCCGCGCCGCAGGCGCGCGCTGCCCGCGAAAGCCACTGCAAGGCGTTGCCTGGCGATATCGGATGCGGCTTGGAACCTGCCGCGGAGCGCAGGGTGTCGCATGCGTTCCGTGGTCCGCGCGGCAAGCTGCCCTTCCGGAGCCGCGATCTCGGCCGGCGCCCCGGCCAGCCAGATGTTCCGCTGCAACGCAGCAGTGTCACATATCCTTTCGCCGTCCCGGCGCAGTCCGCTCTCGCGCGGCCATTGGAGAGTCCGCAATGCCTTCCGCCCCGCCCTCTGATCGTCCGCGCGCCGGGCTGCGCCGTCGCGATTTCCTGGCAAGCGCTGGCGCCTTCGCCATCGGCCTGCCGCTTCTGCCCAGGGCCGCGATCGGCGCTGGCGCCGCTCAGGCCGCACCCCCCGGCGCTGCGGTTGCCCGGGTCGCCATCTATCCGGCCATCGGTATCTGCCGGGTCGGCGGCAGTGCGCAGTGGTTCCTCGCGCCCGAAGTCCCGGGCCTGCCGCCGCAGCCGGAGGGTGGCTTCAAGGATGGTGACCGGCTGCTGAAGAAACAGGTGCAGCGGTTCCGGGTCTACGCCTTCGACGACCAGGACAGGGTGATTGGCGAGGTCACGGCGGCCGATGCCACCATCGCGTGGGACGTCCATGTCGCCAACACCAAGGCGGCCTGGTACGGGTTCAACAATCCGATGGACAATGGCGCGTCGGCCCCCGGCCTGCCCGGGCAGATGCGCAACCAGTTCCTTGTCTCGGACGCGCAGCGCGAGCGGATGTTGCTGATCGATGGCGGCCAGACCCGTATCAGCGGCGCCGATGTCAATGCAGGCGGCGACGACCCCGCCTATGCCATGGGCGGGCGCTTCTGGGAGACCGAAGCGGTCGGCCTTGGTCATCTGCGCACCGATGGCGATGGCCGTTTGCTGGTCTTTCCGCCCGACGGCGTCGCGCACAGCCCGATCAATGCCGCCATCACCAGCTTCGCCGACAATGACGGCTGGCACGATGATTGGTGCGACGGCCCGGTGCGCGCGCTCGTCACCCTGCCCGACGGCAGGACGATGGAGGCCGAAGCGGCCTGGGTGGCCAGCGTCGGCCCCGATTTCGCGCCGGAAATCCCACCGATCACCTCCCTTTACGACGTCATCGAGGACATGAATGTCCGCGAGGGCTGGAGCGAGGAGCCGGCCCTGCCGCTGTCGTTTCGCAAGCACATCTATCCGACCTTTCGCCGGCTGGCGTTGATGGAATGGGTGGCGACGGCCGCCCATCTGCGACAGGGCTGGCTGGAGATCGGC
>PUOA01000097.1 GCA_003551925.1 Paracoccaceae bacterium | reverse complement strand
CCCCGCCGATGGCGGTGGCGTGATGCTGGAACACGTCGATGAACAGTCTTCCGATAGTCTTGCGCTTTGTTTCAGGATCGGAAACGCCTTCGAGCGCGGTCAGGAAGCGGTCGGATTCGTCGGCGTGGATCAGCGCAATGTTGTAGTGGTCGCGGAACATGGTCACGACCTCCTCGGCCTCGCCGGCGCGCAGCAGGCCGTGATCGACGAAGACGCAGGTGAGCTGGTCGCCGATCGCCTCGTGGATCAGCACCGCGGCGACCGAGCTGTCGACCCCGCCCGACAGCCCGCAGATCACGCGCGCTTCGCCCACCTGATCGCGGATGCGCGCGATGGCCTCGGCGCGGTAGGCGCCCATCGTCCAGTCGCCGGTGAACCCCGCAAGGCGGACGAAATTCTCCAGCAGCCGCCGCCCGTTGGGGGTGTGGTGCACCTCGGGGTGGAACTGGACGGCATAGAAATGGCGCGCGGGGTCGGCGATCATCGCGCAGGGCGCGCCGGGCGAGGTGCCGATGACCTCGAACCCCGGCGCGAGCGCGGTGACGCGGTCGCCGTGGCTCATCCACACCTCCTCGCGGCCCGTGGCGAACAGACCGTGAAAGATGCTGTCGCCGCGATGTCCCGGCGCGGGTTCGACGAAGGCGCGGCCGAATTCGGCGTGGTGGCCCCCTTCGACGCTGCCGCCGAGCTGGGTCATCATCACCTGCTGGCCGTAGCAGATTCCCAGCACCGGGACGCCGAGGCCGAACAGCGCTTCAGGCGCGCGCGGACTGCCGGGACGGGTCACCGAATCCGGACCGCCCGACAGGATCACCGCACGCGGGCGGCGGCCTTGCAGCAGCGCGTCGGTGACGTTCTGATAGGGGTGGATCTCGCAGTAGACATCGAGCTCGCGCAGGCGGCGGGCGATCAACTGGGTCACCTGGCTGCCGAAATCGACGATCAGCAGCAGGTCATGGCGCATGATATCGGTCATGCCCTGCCAATAGGGCGCGCGCGATGCCCGCGCAAGGGGATGTCGTTTTGCACCCTCAAGCGCCGCAAACCGGCGGCGGAGGCGCGCCGCAGTGGCGTATCGCGGAAGGAAGCGACGCAGCGACAGGGTGAGCGATCATGGTGGAGGCAGCAGCGGCAACCGGGCGGCGTGCACGCGGTGGCGGCGGGGCCGCCCGGCGCGCCGCGCGCACGGCGGTCAGCGTGGAGACCGCGCGCTACATCACCCGCAACATTCCCGATTTCGAGGTGCTGGACGCCGAGGCGCTCGACATCATCGAAACCAACGCCGAAACCGTGCTGGCCGAGATCGGCGTGAACTTCGTCGACTGCCCCGAAGCGCTGGCCCGCTGGCGCGATGCGGGCGCCGAGATCGAGGGCGAGCGCGTGCGCATCCCGCGCGGGCTGGCGCGCCGGCTCTGCGCCACCGCGCCGCGCCGCTTCACCCAGCACGCCCGCAACCCCGAACGCAACGTCGAGATCGGCGGGCGCAATCTGGTGGTTGCTCCGGTCTACGGGCCGCCCTTCGTGCGCTCGGCCGGCAAGGGCCGCCGCTACGCCATGATCGAGGATTTCCGCAACTTCGTGAAGCTCGGCTACATGTCGAAATGGCTGCACCATTCGGGCGGCACGGTGTGCGAGCCCACCGACATCGCGGTGAACAAGCGCCATCTGGACATGCTGCACGCGCACATGACGCTGTCGGACAAGCCGTTCATGGGCTCGGTCACCGAACCGTCGCGCGCCGCCGATTCGGTGGCGATGGCGAAGATCCTGTTCGGCGACGCCTTCGTGGACGAGCACACGGTGATGACCTCGCTGATCAACGTGAACTCGCCGCTGACCTTCGATTCGGTGATGATCGGCGCGCTCGATGTCTACGCCCGCGCCAACCAGGCCTGCATCATCTCGCCCTTCATCGTCGGCGGTGCGATGGCGCCCACCACGGTCGCAGGCACGCTGACGCAGGTGCTGGCCGAGGTGATGGCAGGCGTGGCCTATTCGCAGCTCATCCGCCCCGGCGCGCCGGTGATCATGGGGGCCTTCGTCACCTCGATCGACATGAATTCGGGCGCGCCGACCTTCGGCACGCCCGAGGCCGCGCTGATCACCTATGGCGCGGGCCAGCTGGCGCGTCGCCTGGGGCTGCCGTATCGGTCGGGCGGGGCGTTCTGCGGGTCGAAACTGCCCGACGCACAGGCCGCCTATGAAACCGCCAACAGCCTGAATGTGGCGCTTCTGGCAGGGGTGAACTTCATGTTGCATTCGTGCGGCTGGCTCGAAGGCGGGCTGGTGGCGAGCTTCGAGAAGTTCGTCATGGACGCCGACCAGCTGGGCGCGCTGCACCATCTGGCTCGCGGCGTCGACATGTCCGAGAACGGGCAGGCGATGGACGCGCTGCGCGAGGTCGGCCCGGGCGGGCATTTCCTGGGCTGCGCGCACACCCAGGCCAATTTCAAGGACGCCTTCTGGCGTTCGGACCTGCTGGATTACAAGCCGTTCGAGACCTGGGACGAGGACGGTGCGCGCGACACCCAGATGCTGGCCGAGACGCGGGTGAACAAGATGCTCGCCGACTACCAGCAACCCGCGCTCGACCCCGGCATCGCCGAGGCGCTGTCGGAGTTCATCGCGAGGCGCAAGGCCGCCGAGCCCGACGCGTTCGGCTGAGCGGCACGAGCGGCACGAGCGGCACGGGGGGGG
>PUOA01000251.1 GCA_003551925.1 Paracoccaceae bacterium | reverse complement strand
GCTGCGCCTTACAACAAGCAGCTCCAAATCGCCTCGGCAGATGGAAAGGCGAGCGACCCTTAAGAAGTGCGCATTGCTACGCGGCGCCCCATTGCATATACGCTGTAATTGATCCGTTGCGCGCGATCTCGATATCGCCCTCGCGAGCGGAAAGTTGACCGGGCGCGCTCAGGACCTCCTGCAATGCCTTCGCGACAGCCTCTGCCTGGCCGGGCTTGAGATTGCAGGGATCAAGCTGGAAATAGCCCAGCTCAACCTCGTGGTTGCGCACGATGATGGCAGGGCGGCGTTCGCCCAAAGCGCGCGCGACAGTGCCGGCGCCAACGCCAAAAGTCGCAACATCGATATCTACCTGCAAACGGTCCAGCGGGTTGCCGGTCGGGTCCGGGACCACGAGTGCGGTGACGCCATCTATACCGGAAAGGGCACGCTGCCATATCTCCAGCGCTTCCGCCTCGCGCGCGCGGTGGGCGGCATGATCCCGCCGTTGCCATGCGCGCAGCGCAGCGATCGCGCCAAAGATGCTTTCCTTGCCGATCTTCATGCCGCGCCCGATGCCGATATTCTGCAAATAGGCCGCACGGACCAGATCCCGCCGTCCGGCCACAATCCCCGCAGTGGGCCCACCCAGAAACTTGTGACCAGAGTAGATGACCAGATCCGCGCCGGCGTCCAAGAAACCGCGCAGATCGTATTCAGACGCTGCATCAACGATCACCGGAACATCCGCCGCGTGGCATAGCTCGGCAAAGCGCGTCAGCGGACATTGGCCATAGTGAACAACATGGTGCGACACCACGAACAACCCTGCCGCCGTCGCCTCGCCAAGCGCTCCCTCGATCTGATGGTCCATGCACAATGTCGATTGACCAACCGGGCGCACCCGCGCCCCGCTGAGTGCAACACCCTGCGCGACGGGCGCACCATAGCCGCACAGATGCCCTGCCTGCACCACCACCTGATTGCGCGCCCCGGTGTCATCAGGCAGCGCCTCGGCGCGCGCGGGGTCAAGACCAGTCATGCAAGCTGCGACAGACAAGGTGATGCCGGCGCTGGCTGAAGCTGTCAGAAACCCTGCCTCGGCGCCGGTCAATTCGGTGATCACCTCACTTGCCTGCGCTTGCGCTTCATGAATGGATACGAAATTCTCCATTGCCGCCGCAGTGGCAGCAATGATCTCTGGCGCGACGACAGAGGCGCCAAGCCCCGTCATCGTGCCCGATACATTGATCAGTGGCGACACTGCGTTTTCCGTGTGCCAGTTGAAATCAAGATCATCCATGGTCTTTCTCCTTGGGCTTGTGATCAGCAGGTTTGCTTGCTATTCTACTGTAATGGAAGATATCCCCAAGCAAAGCAGCACCCGGCGCAAAAGTGACCCCACCCATGCTGACGACCCGGCGCTTGCCACGCGTCAGCGTCAGACAGGACTGGACCGCGCGCTTCAGGTTCTCGACATACTGACAGAGGCCGAAGAGCCGATGTCGGCCTACCGGATTGCCAGCGCGCTCAAGGCACCGACCTCCACCATCTACAAGATCGTGGACGAGATGCTGCAGCGCGGGCTGCTGACGCGGGGGTCTGGGACGGATGTCTGGCTGGGTCCACGCCTGATGCGCTACGGGCTTGTCTACCGCATGAAGCTCGACTTTTTCTCCGAGGCGCGCAAGGAAATGGAGCGGTTGCGCGCAGAGACCGGCGAAACTGTGCAGATTTGCGGCCGCGACGAAGGGATGATGGTCGTGCTGGCCATGTCCGAGGGCGCAGGCCATTTTCGCGTCAGCTCGAATGTCGGCACGCGTGTGCCGCTGAACTGGACCGCGTCGGGTAAATTGTTGCTGGGTCATCTGCCTGAAACCGAGGCTTGCAGGTTGTTTGCCAACTATGCGCAGCCATCGCCGACCGGGCGCGCCGAGACTGACCCGGATGCGCTGGCGCGGCAGGCGCGGGCCGATTTTCAGGCCGGAATTTCCATCCAGCGGTCGGATTCCGAGTATTCCGTCGCCTGCATCGCGGCCCCGATCCGCGACCGCGATGGCGCCTGCCATGTCACGATCTCGGTGGTGCTGTCGGAAACGCAGGTCGATACCAAAGGCGCGGCGCTGAGTGCCGCCGTGCAGAAGGCCGCCGCGTCCATCGAGGCCCAGATCGGCCACTGACCGGGCGCATGGGCGGCTCATCGATTGCGAAGCGCAAAGACGCCGTCAATCTCGACAGTGATATTGTTGGGCAGGGACCCGACCCCAAAAGAGGTGCGCCCATGGATACCGGCCTCGCCAAAGGCCTCGGCCATGACCTCGGATGCGCCGTCGATCACAAAGGGATGCCTTGTGAAATCGGGCGCGGCATTGACCAGCCCCTGCAGGCGGATCACCCGTTCTATCGCATCCAGCCCGCCCAGGGTTGCCCGCAGGGCCGACAGGATATTCAACGCCACCAGCCGGGCGTGGGTGCGCGCCAGTTCGGCATCGATCTCTTGCCCGACCTTGCCGCGTTCCAGCCGCCCGTCCGGATGCACCGGACCCTGCCCCGACACCCAGGCCAGCCCGCCATGGATGATGACATTGCGGAACGCGCCAATCGGCTCGGGCGGGGCAGTGGGCAGTTCAATTCCGGCGCGCGCAAGGCGCACCTCGGACATGGTGGGGTTCGTCATGAAATCTCCTTCAGTCGCAGACAGGCGGCCTTGCGGCCCGCCCCCCAGGGTTCCAGT
>PUOA01000231.1 GCA_003551925.1 Paracoccaceae bacterium | reverse complement strand
GGCTCCAGCGCCTCGGGGGTCGCCTCCGGCTCCAGCGCTTCAGGGGTCGCCTCCGGCTCCAGCGCTTCAGGGGTCGCCTCCGGCTCCAGCGCTTCAGGGGTCGCCTCCGGCTCCGGCGCTTCAGGGGTCGCTTCCGGCTCCGGCGCTTCGGGCTCGGTCGCTTCCGGCGCGGCCTCGGGTGTGTCGAGTTCCGGTGTTGCCTCCGGTTCTGCTACCTCGGGCTCCAGCGGCTCGGGGTCGGCCAGCGTGTCGGGTGCGTCGACCGCGGGCGCGTCGACCGGGTCCGCCATGAATTCGGTCTCGGGCGGGGTGGAGCGGGTGCCAAGCCAGATCCCGACCCCCGCCACGAGGATCACCAAGCCGATGAGCAAATTCCGTTTCATGGATGCGATCCTTTGTTCGAGAGATGCTGTTGCTCTGGGGGCGGAGGTATGTCCTTCCCCCCTGCGGCTTCAAGACATAAACGGTTCACGTTCCCGGAAGCCGCGCGGATGCGCGCTTTCTTGCTTGAAAGGACCCGCCGCGCGGCGTAATTTGCACGCCTTGAAAGCCGTTATCGAAGGAAGCCCACCATAGCCCGCAGACCGCACAACGCCCCGCCGACCCGTGACACCGGCCCGCGCGTCAACGCCCGCATCCGGGCGCCTGAAATCCGGCTGATCGGCGCCGACGGCGAAAACATCGGTGTCGTCCCGCCCGAACATGGAATGCGGCTGGCCGAGGAGGCCGGGCTGGACCTGGTGGAAATCTCGCCCAATGCGACGCCGCCGGTCTGCAAGATCATGGATTTCGGCAAGTTCAAATACGAACAGCAGAAGCGCGAGGCCGAGGCACGCAAGAAGCAGAAGACGATCGAGGTCAAGGAAGTCAAGTTCCGCCCCGGGACCGACACCCACGACTACGACGTGAAGATGCGCAACGTGATGCGGTTCCTGGAGGCGGGCGACAAGGTCAAGGTGACCCTGCGGTTCCGCGGCCGTGAGATGGCGCACCAGCAGCTGGGCAAGGAATTGCTGGAACGCGTGGCCTCGGATGTGGGCGAGATGGGCAAGGTCGAAAACATGCCCAAGCTCGAAGGCCGGCAGATGGTGATGATGATCGGGCCACGATAAGCGCCCGGTCACGGCACCCGAAGGCTCAGAACGGCACGTCGTCCACCCGGTCGGCGGGCGTCAGGAAGCGCGCGACGATGTGGCGCGGCCCGGTTTTCTCGAACTCCACGAACACCTTGTCGCCGTCGATACTGGCGGCGCGGCCATAACCGAACTTCTTGTGGAATACGCGGTCGCCCTCGGTGAAATCGGGGAGCGCGCGCGCCTCGATCACCGTTTCGCTGGGCGGCGGTGACGGATGGCGCGCGGCGCGGGCCTGCATGCGCCGCCAGCCGGGCGAGTTGTAGACATCCGCGCGCGCGACGCGGTGCTCAAGATCGCTCGCCCCCATCGCCTGCGCCGCCGCGCCGCCATGCAGCCCCGGCGCGGTCAGCACCTCGACATGGGCGGGGGGCAGTTCATCGACAAAGCGCGAAGGCAGCTGCGACTGCCACTGCCCGTAGACGCGGCGGTTGGCGGCGAAGCTGACGGTGCACAGCCGCTCGGCGCGCGTGATGCCGACATAGGCAAGGCGGCGTTCCTCCTCGAGGCCCTTGAGCCCGCTTTCGTCCATCGTGCGCTGCGACGGGAACAGCCCGTCCTCCCATCCCGGCAGGAACACCGCCGGGAACTCCAGCCCCTTGGCGCCGTGCAGCGTCATCAGCGTGACCTTTTCGGTCGCGTCCTCGGACTCGTTGTCCATGATCAGCGCGACGTGTTCCAGAAACCCCTGCAGGTTCTCGAACTCTTCCAGCGCCTTGACCAGCTCCTTGAGGTTCTCCAGCCGGCCCGGCGCTTCGGGCGTCTTGTCGGCCTGCCACATGGCCGTGTAGCCTGATTCGTCGAGGATCCGTTCGGCCAGCTCGATGTGGTTCAGCGTGGGGCCGCTGCCGTCGACGGGTTCGATCAGCGCGTCGCCCGAGGCTGCGGGACCGGCGATCTGCGCATGCCAGCGGTCGATCGCGTCCAGCAGGCGGCGCAGCTCGGTCGCGCCCTTGCCGCCCAGCCCGCCCGCGGCCAGCAGCCGCCGCGCGCCGTCGGTCAGCGGCACGCCCGCCTCGCGCGCGGTGCGCTGGATCTTCTGCTGCGCCTTGTCGCCCAGACCCCGGCGCGGGGTGTTCACGATCCGCTCGAAGGCCAGATCGTCGGCGGGGCTGACGGCGAGCCGGAAATAGGCCATCGCGTCGCGGATCTCGAGCCGCTCGTAGAAGCGCGGCCCGCCGATGACGCGGTAGGGCAGGCCGATCGTCAGGAACCGGTCCTCGAAGGCGCGCATCTGGTGGCTTGCGCGGACCAGAATCGCGATCTGGTCCAGCCCTACAGGGTCCAGTCCGCGACTGCCGCGGGCGAGCGCCTCGATCTCCTCGCCGACCCATCGGGCCTCGTCCTCGCCGTCCCAATGGCCGATCAGGCGGACCTTTTCGCCGTCCTCGGCGTCGGTCCACAGCTCCTTGCCCAGCCGGTCGCGGTTGGCGGCGATCACGCCCCCGGCGGCAGCCAGGATATGCGGGGTCGAGCGGTAATTCTGCTCCAGCCGGATCACCTCGGCGCCCGGGAAATCGCGCTCGAAGCGCAGGATGTTGCCGACCTCGGCGCCGCGCCAGCCATAGATCGACTGGTCGTCATCGCCCACGCAGCAGATGTTGCGATGCCCCGCCGCCAGCAGCCGCAGCCACAGATACTGCGCGACGTTGGTGTCCTGGTATTCATCGACCAGAATGTAGCGGAACCAGCGCTGGTATTTCTCCAGCACCTCGGGGTGGCTCTGGAAGATGGTCACGCAGTGCAGCAGCAGGTCGCCGAAATCGCAGGCGTTGAGCGTGCGCAGGCGCTCCTGATACGCGGCATAGAGCGCCGGGCCGCGGGCGTCGAAGGCGTCGGCCTCGGACGCAGGGAGCGTGTCAGGGCGCCAGGCGCGGTTCTTCCAGTTGTCGATGATCCCCGCCAAGAGCCGCGCGGGCCAGCGCTTTTCGTCGATGTTCTCGGCCACGATGAGCTGCTTCATCAGCCGGATCTGGTCATCGGTGTCGAGGATGGTGAACCCCGGCTGCAGCCCCACCAGTTCCGCGTGCCGGCGCAGCAGCTTGACCCCGATCGAATGGAAGGTGCCCATCCAGGGCATGCCCTCGACCGCCTCGCCCAGAAAGCCGCCGACGCGGGTTTTCATCTCTCGCGCGGCCTTGTTGGTGAAGGTCACGGCGAGGATTTCGTTCGGCCGCGCGCGGCCCGTGCCCAGCAGATGCGCGATCCGCGCGGTCAGCGCGCGCGTCTTGCCCGTTCCCGCGCCCGCCAGCATCAGAACCGGGCCATCCAGCGTTTCCACCGCGCGGCGCTGCGCGGGGTTCAGCCCGTCCAGATAGGGCGCGGGCCGCGCCGCCATGGCGCGGGCAGAGAGCGGGACCGGAGCGGCGGCATCATCGAACGAGGTCATCACGCGAGTGTAGCCCAGCCGCGCGCGGATGAAAAGTTGTGTTCCATGAATGTTCCGCGCATCGTCTGCGATTTCGCGACCGCCGCGCGGCTTGTGGCCGAGACGGGGCGGCGGATATAGTCACGGCATGGATCTGGACCTGCGGTATCCCGAACTCGCCGATCTGCGCGCGCGGTGCCGCCGGCGGGTGCCGCATTTCGTCTGGGAATACCTTGACAGCGCCACGGGCCGCGAGAGCGTCAAGGCGGTGAACCGCGCCGCGCTGGACGCCGTGCGCTTCACCCCGGCGATCCTGCGCGGCGAGATCGTGCCCGATCTGCGCGCGTCGTTCCTGGGGGTCGACTACGCCGCGCCGTTCGGGATCGCGCCGGTGGGCATGTCCGGGCTGATCTGGCCCGGCGCCGAGGCCCTGCTTGCGCGGTTCGCGCGCGAAACACCGCTGCCCTATTGCCTGAGCACCGTCGCCACCCGGCTGCCCGAGGAGATCGGGCCGCTTGCGGGCGACATGGGGTGGTTCCAGCTCTACCCGCCCCGCGACCCGGTGATCCGGCGCGACATTCTGGACCGCGCCCGCCGCGCGGGGTTTGCCACGCTGGTGCTGACGGTGGATCTGCCCGGCCCGTCGCGGCGCGAGCGCCAGCGCCGGGCCGATCTGGCGATCCCGCCCAGGCTGACCGCGCGCATGCTGTGGCAGGTCGCGCGGCGACCCGAATGGGCGCTGCGCACGCTGCGCGCCGGCGTGCCCCGGCTGCGGCTGATGGAGGACTACCTGAAGCTCGAGCGCAACGCGCCCTCGACCGCGCATGCGGGCTATCTGCTGCGCGCGGCGCCCGACTGGGAGTATCTGCGCGCGGTGCGCGCCGAATGGCCGGGGCCGCTGATCGTCAAGGGCGTGCTGGACCCTGACGACGCGCCGCGGCTGCGCGACGCGGGCGCCGATGCGATCTGGGTCTCCAACCATGCCGGGCGGCAATTCGACGCCGCCCCCGCCGCGCTGCACCGCCTGCCCGCGATCCGCGCCGCGCTGGGGCCGGGGTTTCCGCTGGTGTACGATTCGGGGGTGGAAACCGGGCTCGACGTGCTGCGCGCGATGGCGCTGGGGGCGGATTTCGTCATGCTGGGCCGGGGCTGGCATTATGCGCTGGGCGCGCTGGGCGCGCGCGGGCCGGCGCATCTGGACCATGTGCTGCGCGCCGACATGACCGCCAACATGCAGCAGATGGGCATCACCCGCCCCGCCGAGGCCGCCGAGCGGGTGATCGTGCCCCCGGACAATCCTTTTGCTGCGCTGCTGAAACCGGATATAAGCAACGCGTGAGCGCCCCCAAAGCGAAGGACACCACCCCATGCCGGCCTTCAGGAAGATCCTTGTCGCCAACCGCGGCGAAATCGCCATCCGCGTGCTGCGCGCGGCCAACGAACTCGGCAAGCGCACCGTCGCTGTCTATGCCGAGGAGGACAAGCTGGGCCTGCACCGCTTCAAGGCCGATGAGGCGTATCGCATCGGCGCGGGGCTGGGGCCGGTGCAGGCGTATCTGTCGATCGACGAGATCATCCGCGTGGCGAAGGAGTCGGGCGCCGACGCGATCCATCCGGGCTACGGGCTGCTGAGCGAGAACCCCGCGCTGGTCGATGCCTGCGTGGCGAACGGGATCACCTTCATCGGCCCCGGCGCGGACACGATGCGCGCGCTCGGCGACAAGGCCAGCGCCCGGCGGGTCGCGATCGAGGCCGGGGTGCCGGTGATCCCCGCCACCGAGGTGCTGGGCGAGGACATGGACGCCATCCGCGCCGAAGCCGAGGCGATCGGCTATCCGATGATGCTCAAGGCCAGCCACGGCGGCGGCGGGCGCGGGATGCGCCCGATCACCGGCCCCGACGAGCTGGAGGCAAAGATCCGCGAGGGCCGCCGCGAGGCCGAAGCCGCCTTCGGCAACGGCGAGGGCTATCTGGAAAAGATGATCCAGCGCGCGCGCCACGTGGAGGTGCAGATCCTCGGCGACGGGCAGGGCAACCTCTATCACCTGTTCGAACGCGACTGCACGGTGCAGCGCCGCAACCAGAAGGTCGTCGAACGCGCCCCCGCCCCCTATCTGAGCGACGCCCAGCGCGCCGAGGTCTGCGAACTGGGCCTGAAGATCGGTCGCGCGGTGGGGTATCAGAACGCGGGCACGGTCGAATTCCTGATGGATATGGACGACGCGCAGTTCTATTTCATCGAGGTCAATCCCCGCATCCAGGTCGAGCACACCGTGACCGAGGAGGTGACGGGCATCGACATCGTCAAGGCGCAGATCCGCATCGCCGAAGGCGCCAGCCTGTCCGAGGCCACCGGCGCGCCCAGCCAGGGGGATGTGACGCTCTCGGGGCACGCGGTGCAGTGCCGCGTGACCACCGAGGACCCGCGCAACAACTTCATTCCCGATTACGGGCGGCTTGCCGCCTACCGCTCGGCCACGGGGATGGGCATCCGGCTTGATGGCGGGACGGCCTATGCCGGCGGGGTCATCACGCGGTATTACGATTCGCTGCTGGTCAAGGTCACCGCCTGGGCCGCCACGCCCGAGGAATCGATCGCGCGGATGGACCGCGCGCTGCGCGAGTTCCGCATCCGCGGCGTCAGCACCAACATCGATTTCGTGATCAACCTGCTCAAGCACCCGGCGTTTCTGGATTACAGCTACACCACGCGGTTCATCGACGACACGCCCGAGCTGTTCAACTTCCGCAAGCGCCGCGACCGGGCGACCAAGATCCTGACCTACATCGCCGACATCACCGTCAACGGGCACCCCGAAACCGCCGGCCGTGCCCTGCCGCGCGCCGATCTGAAGCTGCCCACACCCCCGCGCGCGCTGGCCGAGCCCGCCCCCGGCACCCGCACGCTGCTGGACGAACAGGGCCCGCAGGCGGTGGCCGACTGGATGGCGGCGCAGACGCAGCTTCTGATCACCGACACCACCATGCGCGACGGGCATCAGTCGCTGCTGGCCACGCGCATGCGCTCGATCGACATGATCCGCGTCACGCCCGCCTACGCCGCCAACCTGCCGCAGCTGTTCAGCGTCGAATGCTGGGGCGGGGCGACCTTCGACGTGGCCTATCGGTTCCTGCAGGAATGCCCCTGGCAGCGGCTGCGCGACATCCGCGCGCGCCTGCCCAACGTGATGACGCAGATGCTGCTGCGCGGCGCCAACGGCGTGGGCTACACCAATTACCCCGACAACGTGGTGCAGGCCTTCGTGCGTCAGGCCGCCGAGACGGGGATCGACGTGTTCCGCGTGTTCGACAGCCTCAACTGGGTCGAAAACATGCGCCTGTCGATGGATGCGGTGCTGGAGGCGAACAAGGTGCTGGAAGGCACGATCTGCTACACCGGCGATCTGCTGAACCCCGACCGCGCGAAATACGACCTGAAATATTACGTGGCCATGGGCAAGGAGCTGCGCGACGCGGGCGCGCATATCCTGGGGCTGAAGGACATGGCGGGGCTGCTGAAACCCGCCGCCGCGCGCGCGCTGGTCCGCGCGCTGAAGGAGGAGGTCGGCCTGCCCATCCACTTCCACACCCATGACACCAGCGGGCTGGGCGGCGCGTCGATCCTGGCCGCCGCCGAGGCCGGGGTCGATGCGGTCGATGCCGCGATGGACGCGTTTTCGGGCAACACCAGCCAGCCCACGCTGGGCTCGGTGGTCGAGGCGCTGCACCGGACCGAGCGCGACACCGGGCTCGATATCGACGCGATCCGCGCGATCTCGGACTACTGGGAGGATGTGCGCGCGCATTACGCCGCGTTCGAGACCGGCCAGCAGGCGCCCAGCTCCGAGGTCTATCTGCACGAGATGCCGGGCGGGCAGTTCACCAACCTCAAGGCCCAGGCGCGCAGTCTGGGGCTCGAGGATCGCTGGCATGAGGTCGCCCGCACCTACCGCGACGTGAACATGATGTTCGGCGACATCACCAAGGTCACGCCCAGCTCGAAGGTGGTGGGCGACATGGCGCTGATGATGGTCAGCCAGGGCCTGACCCGCGCCGATATCGAGAACCCCGACAAGGAGGTCAGCTTCCCCGATTCGGTGATCGAGCTGATGAGCGGCCAGCTCGGCCAGCCCCCCGGCGGCTGGCCCGAGGCGATCCAGAAGCGCATCCTCAAGGGCCGCCCGGCGATCACCGACCGCCCCGGGCTGCACGCCGCGCCGGTGGACCTTGAAGAGACCCGCGCCGCGGTGTCGCAGGAGCTCGAAGGCCTGAAGGTCGATGACGAGGATCTGTGCGGCTACCTGATGTATCCCAAGGTGTTCATGGATTACATGGGCCGGCACCGCGATTACGGCCCGGTGCGCACCCTGCCGACGCGCACCTTCTTCTACGGGATGGAACCGGGCGAGGAGATCTCGGCCGAGATCGACCCCGGCAAGACGCTGGAAATCCGCCTGATCACCGTCGGCGAAACCCATGACGACGGCGAGGTGCGCGTGTTCTTCGAGCTCAACGGCCAGCCGCGCACCGTCCGCGTGCCCAACCGCGCGGTCAAGGACAGCACCGCCCAGCGCCCGCGCGCCGAGCCGGACAATCCCGCGCATCTGGGCGCGCCGATGCCGGGGGCGGTTGCCTCGATCGCGGTGAAGCCGGGGCAGAAGGTGGCGGCGGGTGATCTGGTGCTGACCATCGAGGCGATGAAGATGGAAACCGGGCTGCACGCCGAACGCGCCGGCACCGTTGCCGCCGTGCATGTCCAGCCCGGCGCCCAGATCGACGCCAAGGACCTGCTGGTCGAATTCGAGGACTGATCCCCGGTCCGGTGGATCGTCTCCGGCGTGCGGCTTTCCTGACATCAAGGCGCTGCGCAGGCGTGACGCGCGCGCGGGACCGGGTGCCGGAAGCACGGCCCGATCGATGCCCGCCATGCGCGGGGCACCGAGAGATTGACATGTGTCAACGACACGCGACGCGGTCCAGGGCATCGTCGCGTATCGATCCGGCGGCCCGTCGCGGCCCGTGACGGGTCGTCGGTGGGCAGGCGACTGCGATGCCGCCCTGCGTCAGCTCGGGGGAGGGGCCATGGCACGGGAAATCGCTTCGGTGCATTCGGGCAAGGGGGACCCGCCCCTCGCGACCGTCTGGGAGGCCGCCAGGGCGCGCCTTGACGGACTGCCCGGCGGCGGGCTGAATATCGCGCATGAGGCGCTGGACCGGCACGTCGCCGCAGGGCACGGCGCGCAACCCGCGCTGATCTGGCTGGGCCGGAACGGGCAGCGGGACGTGCTGACATATGCCGGCCTGGCCGCCGATGCGGCGCGTTTCGCGAATGTCCTGCGCGCGCATGGCATCGAACGGGGCGACCGGCTCTTCCTGCTGTGCAGCCGGGTGCCCGCGCTTTATGCGGCCACGCTGGGCGCGCTCAAGGCCGGGGTGGTGGTCAGCCCGCTCTTCGCCGCCTTCGGCCCCGAGCCGGTGCGCGCGCGGATGGAGATCGGCGAGGCATCGGTGCTGGTGACCACGGCGCAGCACTACAAGCGCAAGGTGGCGCCCTGGCGCGCCGAGATGCCGACGCTGAAGCTGGTGCTGATCGTCGGCCCCGAAACCGACGCCGACGCGCCCGAAGGCTGCGTCGCGCTGGGTCCGGCCATGTCCGCAGCCGCAGACAGCTTCGAGACCGAGCCGACAAGGTCCGAGGACATGGCGCTTCTGCACTTCACCTCGGGCACCACCGGCCTGCCCAAGGGCGTGGTGCATGTCCATCAGGCGGTGGTGGCGCATGCCGAAACCGGGCGTCTGGCGCTGGATCTGCGCCCCGGCGATATCTACTGGTGCACCGCCGACCCCGGCTGGGTGACGGGGATGAGCTATGGCATCATCTCGCCCCTGTGCAACCGCGTGACCCTGGTGGTGGACGAGGCCGAATTCGACCTCGAGCGCTGGTATTCCATTCTGGAACGCGAGCGCGTGCAGGTCTGGTACACCGCCCCCACCGCGATCCGGATGATGATGCGCGCCGGCGCCGAAGCCGCAAAGGGGCGCGATTTCAGCGCGCTGCGCTTTCTGGCATCGGTTGGCGAGCCGCTGAACGCCGAATGCGTGCTCTGGGGGCAGCAGGTCTTCGGGCTGCCGTTCCATGACAACTGGTGGCAGTCGGAAACCGGCGGCATCATGATCGCCAACACGGCGGCGATGGACATCAAGCCCGGCGCGATGGGCAAGCCGCTGCCGGGGATCGAGGCCGGGATCGTGCAGGTCGAGGGCGAGGCCGTCACCGTCCTGCCCGATGGCGAGATCGGCGAACTGGCCCTGCGCCCCGGCTGGCCGTCGATGATGCGCGCCTATCTGGGCCAGCCCCAGCGCTACGCAAGGGTGTTCAAGGGCGGCTGGTATCTGACCGGCGATCTGGCGATGCGCGACAGCGACGGGTATTTCTGGTTCGTGGGCCGGGCCGATGACCTCATCAAGTCCGCAGGCCATCTGATCGGCCCGTTCGAGGTGGAGAGCGCGCTGATCGAACACAAGGCGGTGGCCGAGGCGGCGGTGATCGGTGTGCCCGACGAGACCGCGGGCGAGGTGGTCAAGGCCTTTGTCACGCTGAAGGCGGGCCATGAGCCCGGCGATGCGCTGGAGCGCGAACTCAGGGGCCACGCGCGCAAACGGCTCGGCCCCGCCGTCGCCCCGCGCGAGATCGTGTTCCGCCAGACGCTGCCGCGCACACGATCGGGCAAGATCATGCGCCGCCTGCTGCGCGCGCGCGAACTGGGCCTGCCCGAGGGCGACCTGTCCACGCTCGAGGGGGATGCGACATGAATTCCAGGGTGAAGCTCGACCACGCCCACGCGCTGGAGCTGTTGCGCGGAATGATCCGCATCCGCCGCTTCGAGCAGAAGTGTTACGAGCTGTACACGCAGGAGCATATCCGCGGCTTCCTGCATCTCTATGACGGTGAGGAAGCGGTCGCCGTGGGCGCCTGCGCGGCGCTCGAGCCGCGCGACCGGGTGGTTTCGACCTACCGCGAACACGGTCACGCGCTGGCCCGCGGGATGAGCATGGAATCGGCACTGGCCGAGATGTATGGCAAGGCCACCGGCTGCGCGGGCGGGCGCGGTGGCTCGATGCACCTGTTCGATCACGAAACCAACCTCTATGGCGGCAACGCCATCGTCGGCGGCGGGCTGCCGCTTGCGGTGGGGCTGGCGTTGGGCGACGCGATGCAGGGGCGCGACCGGGTGTCGGTCTGCTTCTTCGGCGACGGGGCGCTTGCCGAAGGGGTGTTTCATGAATCCATGAACCTGGCCGCGTTGTGGACGCTTCCGGTGCTTTTCGTGCTGGAAAACAACCTCTATGCAATGGGCACCGCGGTCGAGCGCGTGCAGGCCAACACCGATTTCACCGCGCGCGCCGCCGGCTACGGGATGCATGCGGAAACCGTGGACGGGAACGATGTGGTCGCGGTCGAGGCCGCCGCGCGGCGGCTTGTGGCAGCGGCCCGCACCGGCAAGGGGCCGCAATTCCTGCATTGCCAGACCTATCGGACCCGCCCGCATTCCATGTTCGACGCCGAGAAATACCGCGACAAGGCCGAGGTTGCCGAGTGGCGCAAACGCTCGCCGATCACGCGCTATCAGTCGTGGCTGCTGGAAAACGGACTTGTCCGGCAGGAGGAAATCGACGCCATCGAGGACGAGGTCGAGGCGCAGCTTCGAAACGCCGTCGCCGCCTGCGAACAGGCGCCGTGGGAGCCGGTGGAAGACCTGACCCGCCACACCGTGGCCGAAGCGCGCCCCGCGCCACCCGACCCGGTGGAGCCCGGCAATCCGGTGGACAGCACCTATCGCGACTGCTGCCGGGCGGCGATCACCGACGCGCTGTTGCGCGACGAGCGCGTGTTCATGATGGGCGAGGACATCGGCGCCTATGGCGGCTGCTACGCCGTGTCGATGGGGCTGCTGGCCGAATTCGGCGAGGGCCGCATCCGAGACACGCCGCTGGCCGAGGGCGGCTTTACCGGCGCGGGCATCGGCGCGGCGCTGGCGGGAATGCGCCCGATCGTCGAGATCATGACGGTCAATTTCTCGCTGCTGGCGCTTGACCAGATTCTGAACACCGCAGCGACGTTGCGCCACATGTCGGGCGGGCAGTTCGGCGTGCCGCTGGTGATCCGCATGGCCACCGGCGCGGGGCGGCAACTGGCGGCGCAGCATTCGCATTCGCTCGAGGGTTATTACGCCCACATCCCCGGTCTGCGCGTGGTTGCCCCGGCGACGCTGGAAGACGCGCGCGGGATGCTCTGGACCGCGCTGCAGGAGCCCGACCCGGTGATCGTCTTCGAGCATGTGATGCTCTACAACATGGCCGGGCAGATCCCCGAGAATGCCGGTCCGGTGGACATCGACCGCGCCGTGGTGCGCCGCGCGGGGCGCGACGTGACGCTGATCGCCTGGTCGCTGTCGCTGTGGAAGGCGCTGGAAGCCGCCGAGGCGCTGGCCGTGGACGGGATCGAGGCCGAGGTGATCGACCTGCGCAGCCTGCGACCCATTGATGACGAGACCATCATGGCGTCGGTCGCCCGCACGCGCCGCGCGGTGGTTGTGGACGAAAGCTGGCGCACGGGGTCGCTGGCGGGCGAGATCGCGGCGCGGGTGCAGGAGCACTGCTTCTGGCATCTGGACGCGCCGGTGGGGCGGGTCTGCTCGGCCGAGGTGCCGGTGCCGTATCCGAAGCATCTGGAAACCGCGGCGCTGCCGCAGGCGGCCGATATCGTGGCGGCGGTAAAGGCGATGCCGGGGGTGGGGGCATGAGTGTCTTCACCATGCCCTCGCTGGGGGCCGACATGGAAGAGGGCAGGCTGACCGAATGGCTGGTGGCGCCGGGCGATGCCGTGGCGCGCGGCGATATCGTTGCGGTGGTGGAAACCCAGAAGGGCGCCATCGAGATCGAGATCTTCGAGGCGGGTGAGGTGGTGGACCTGATCGCCGCGCCCGGTCAGACGCTGCCCGTGGGCGCGCCGCTGGCGCGACTGCGCAAGCCGGG
>PUOA01000297.1 GCA_003551925.1 Paracoccaceae bacterium | reverse complement strand
TGGGAATCTGGAGGGTTCTGTGAGGCGCGCCGCAGTCTGATTGCATGCGCGACGGTGGTTGGCGCCTCATGGAAGCCGGATTGAATGAAACCGCGGTCGTGCGGGCGCTATGGGGAAAGTGTGCGCTGTGGTCCGACGATGACACGACCGGCTGCGTCGGTTCTGGGCGTTGCGTGGAAGCGCAGCCGGGCGATCGGCGGTATCGCGACGCGGGAACGGGGATGCAGCGGGGCGCGCGCGACGGGCTGGGATGGGTCAGGCCAGGTCATGGGCGGTGCATCTTGGTCGTGGCGCGCACGGCGGGGATCGCGCGACGGTGCCGCGCGGGCGATGATCCGGAGATCGGATGTCGGCGTCATCGTCGCCTCCGGGCGGAATCGGGCGGCGCCCGAGGCAGCGCTGCGGCCATGAACAGGGCGCCGCCACAGCAGGGGCATGTGTCATGGTCCTGGCGGAGCGGCGGGGGACGGTCGGTTGCAGGGGCTCGCGGCGGGTCGACACCGCGTTCGTCGCGTCCGTTCGCTCCGGCCTGTTCCGCGAGCAGGTGGCGGCATCGGGCGAGCCGTGTGGTGCGATGACCGTTGGCCATGAAGCCGAAGTGCCGGATGCGGTGGAAGCCCGGTGGCAGGACATGGAGCAGAAACCGGCGCATGAACTCTCCCGCATCGAGGGTCATGACCTTGGTGCAACCCTCGCGGCGGTAGTCCTTCGAGCGGAAGCTGACCTTGCCGTCGGTGATGGCGACGAGCCGGCTGTTGGCGATGGCATCGCGCGTCTGCGCGCGTCCCGCACGCTGCGATGGGTATAGCGTCCGAGATAGGCCAGCACCTGCTCGGGTCCCCCGAACGGGCGCTTGGCGTCGTGTCGAAGACGCGCCTGCGGCACGATGACGACCCAGTCGCTCTGCCGCAGCCGGGCGCAGTGGGCGGCGAAGGCGTCCGCCTCGGCGAGCGGCGCGAGCTCGCCGGAGAAGCGCAGGCCGCCGTTGGCGAAGGCGCCGGCAAGGTGCTGAAGGAAGAGCCGCCGGAACAGCCGGCCCAGCACCTTGACCGACAGGAAGAACCCGCGCGGGCATACGATCCAGCGCGTTCGGTCGGGCGAGAGACCGCCGCCGGGCACGATGCAGTGGACATGGGGGTGGTGCTGCATCGCTTGTCCCCAACTGTGCAGCACGGCGACGCCGCCGATCTCGGCACCGAGATGGCGCGGGTCGGCCGCGATCAGGCGCAGCGTCTCGGTCGCAGCGCGAAACAGTATCCCGTAGACGACGGCCTTGTTCTGAAACGCCACCGCGCCGACCGCAGCAGGCAGAGTGAACACCACGTGGAAATAGGGCACGGGCAGCAGTTCGGCCTGACGCGCCGCGACCCAGGCCGCCCGTGCCGCGCCCTGGCATTTGGGGCAGTGTCGGTTGCGGCAGGAGTTGTAGGCGATCTCGGCATGGCCGCAATCGGCGCAGCGGCGCATATGGCCGCCGAGCGCCGAGGTGCGGCAGGCCTCGATCGCGCCCATCACCCGGCGCTGCATCCGGTCCAGGTGACCCGCCTGCGCCGCGCGCCATTCGGGGCCGTGGCGGCGGAAGACATCCGCCACCTCAGGGCCGCCGGCCATGACGGCGGCACCTCAGGCCGGCGGGACCACCTCGAGCCTCAAGCGCTCCAGCGGGCTCGCCGTCCGGCCGATGAGTTCCTGCGAGACATGGGTGTATCGCGCCGTGCTCGACAGGTGCGCATGGCCGAGCAGCACCTGGATGACGCGGATGTCGACGCCGCTCTCCAGCAGATGGGTGGCAAAGCTGTGTCGCAACACATGCACGGTGACCTGCTTGTCGATGCCTGCCGCGGCGCGCGCTGTCCGGCAGGCCGCGTGCAGCACCGTCGGCTCGATTGGCCGGCTCGCGTCCCGCCCCGGAAACAGCCAGTTCTCGGGGCGCGCCAGCCGCCAGTAGGTGCGCAGAATGGCAAGCAACTGCGCCGACAGCATCACATAGCGTTGCTTGCCGCCCTTCCCGTGCTCGATGCGGATCATGCTTCGGCGGCTGTCGATGTCGCTCACCCTGAGACCGATTACCTCCGACACGCGCAGCCCGGCGGCATAGGCAGTCGTCAGCGCGGCCCGCGCCTTCAGGCTCGGCACCGCCTCGAGGAACCGCACCACCTCATCGGCGCTCAACACCACCGGCAGCCGGCGCGGCTCGCGGGCATAGGCGATCCGCTCCGGGATCTCCGCCATCCCGAGCGTGACGCCATAGAAGAACCGCAGCGCCGCGACCTTCTGGTTCAGGCTCGCCCACGACACGCGCTTCGATGCCAGGTGAACCTGAAAGGTGCGCACGTCCTCCAGCGTCAGCGTATCGGGCGAGCGGCCGAAAAAACGGCTGAACTTCGATACCGCATTAAGGTAGGATCGCTGGGTCGCCGGCGAAAGGTTGCGGACCGTCATGTCTTCGATCATGCGGCGGCGCAGAGGGCTGATCTCGGTCATCGGAATGCTCCTGTCTGGAAGGGGGCTCAGCAACCCAATCCTTCCAGACAGAAGCGCCCATGGCGACGATGCCCCCTACCGCGGAGCGGTTTCGTTCAATCCTTAAACGGAAAGCCAACAACACGCTCTAACCAAACAGAAATCGTTGAGCCCCTCTAAGAGCCCGAATTGGGCGAGCGCCGCGAACGACGGCCAGGATCTGGCCTCGCTCCGGTCCCGAGGGAGCGATCGGCGCTT
>PUOA01000351.1 GCA_003551925.1 Paracoccaceae bacterium | reverse complement strand
TTGACGAGCCGCTGTCGAACCTTGATGCGCGGTTGCGGATGGAGATGCGGGTCGAGCTCAAGCGCCTGCACGCCGACACCGGGGCGACCTTCGTCTACGTCACCCACGACCAGATGGAGGCGCTGACGCTGTCCACCCGCATGGCGATGCTGCGCGACGGCGTGGTCCAGCAGGTCGGCACCCCGCGCGAGATCTACGACACCCCGGCCAACCTGTTCGTGGCCGAATTCCTGAGCCTGAACCGGCTGAACACCTTGCCGGCGACGGTCGATGACGGCGCGCTGCGCACGGCGGCGGGAACGCTGCCGCTGCCGCCGGGATCGCGGCTGACGGCGGGGCAGCAGGTGGTTGTCGCCCTGCGACCGGACGAGCTTCGCCTCGACCCGGGTGGCGATATTCCCTGCCGGGTCGTGCAGAGCTTCGTGGCCGGCGCCACAACGCTGACCACGGTGGCAACCCGGGACGGAGAACTGTTCCAGGTCGTCGAACCCGAACGCCGCAACCACGCCCGCGACGCGGAGGCCGCGCTCCGTGTGCCGGTCAACTCGGTCCTGCTGTTCGACGCAGCCAGCCACGAGCGGTTGTCGGGCTAGGGTCCCGGTCACACAGCTCAAGAGCGCACGTCGCTGATGAACGCATCGGTCTCTGAAGGCGCCCCGGATCGTGGCGCGGCGCTGCACGTCGCTTGAAACCCTCGCCCGCGTCACCGACACTCCAACCGCCAGACTGCCCGCCGTGGCAACCTGACCAGACCCGGACCCCTCCGAAGGTCGACACTCATGCACCACGCTCCGGGACATGCTCCTTTTGGGGGCTCGGCATCTCGCGCACCAGCGTGAGCGCGGCCTGGGCGGCACACCCGCGCGCCCGACGGCTGCGGCGGGCGGCGCGACGCCACCGGCGGGCCGCCGGCCGCGTCCCCGGTTTCAGTCGAGATCGGTCTCGCGGGCCTCCTCGAGGAGCCAGTCGGTGAAGGCGCGCACCTTGGGCCGGCTTGCATCGGCCTCGGGGTAGACGACGAAATAGCGATAATCTTCGGAGCGCCCGTCCGACGCGCCGAAGGGATGCACAAGCGCTCCCGACCGGAGATCGGCCGCGACCACCGCGCGACCGACCAGCGCCACGCCCTGCCCGGCGATGGCGGCCTCGACAACGAGGCTGTCCTCGCTGAATTGCGGGCCCCGGTCGGCGTCGATGTCGGTCAGCCCCGCCGCCAGCAACCACATGCGCCAGTTCGGCGCAAAGGCGTGCTGCATCCGCCATTGTGCGTGCAGCAACGTGTGGTGGCGCAGATCCGCAGGCGTCCGCAGCGGTGTGTCGCCCGCCAGCAGCGCGGGGCTGCAGACGGGGGCGACAAACTCCGACATCAGGCAATGCGAGGCCAGGCCGTCATACACGCCGGCACCATAGCGAATCGCCACGTCCACATCGTCGCGGCGGAAATCCACCAGGCGCACATTGGCATCGACCCTGATGCCGATTTCGGGATGCCGGGCATTGAACCGCTCCAGCCGGGGCACCAGCCATTTCGCGCCCACCGTTGGCCCCACACTGACCGTCAGGACCCCCGCTGCCTCCTGTCGTCGCATGGCGCGGTAGCCCTCGGCCAGCTGGTCAAGACCCTCGGTCATGAACGGCAAGGCGGCCTGCCCGGCATCGGTCAGCAACAGTGAGCGCGTGAGGCGCCGGAAGAGCTTCACGCCCGCAATCTCCTCCAGCGCCCGGATCTGCTGGCTGACGGCGGCGGGGGTGACGTTGAGCTCCTCGGCGGCCTTGCTGAAGCTCATCAGCCGTGCAGAGGCTTCGAAGGCGCGCAGGGCATTCAGGGGCGGAAGCTGTCGCATGTCATCCTTTTATTTAAGCTAAGCTAACCCATCACATCAGAGAGTATCGTTTGTCAATTCGCCTTTTGAAGCACAAATTTGGCATCACGAGGGGCAGATTCTCGACTCCTGTTCGTCGCAGAAAGTGAATTTTTCTCGCCCATCAAACGGGCGACCTGAGAACATGAGAGGTCTGAACATGCTTCCCTACACCCATTGGCTGCGCCCCGATCGAGACGGACAGCTGCGCCGGCAGAACGAGGCGCGCGCCGCCGACATGTATCAGGCCCTGCGCCGGATCGGACGGCTTGTGCGACGCTCTGGCGGGCAGGCGGGACGCGCGCTCGGAGCCCGCAAGACCAGCTCCGCGCTGCAGCCCCTGCAGGCCGACGCGTCAACGCGCGCGCATCAATGATGGAACTGGCTGCCGAGCCGGGCACCGCGATCGACGCGGTGCCGCACCCGTCCTGCGCGCTGCCGGCAGCGATTGTGACCTGCCCGCCACGCACGAACCGGCACCGTCATTTGCGCGCGATCAGGCACTTTCATCGCCGCGCCATCCGGTCCACACTCCATCCGACGAAGGACGGATCATGCCCGGAACGCCACGACATACCCGATCGCGACACCGCGCGCAGCCTTTCGGCTGCGGCGCAGCATGGCGCGCGACCGGGCATCGTGATGCAACGGTCCCGACCAGCCTGCGCCGCGCACGCGACGCCTGACCCGGCCGCAGTGTGGCGGCCACCGCACCCCGGTCCGCCCCTCGTTCGAAGTCTTTCCCATGCTCCTGCACGATCCCGCCATTCGCGCGGCCTGTCCCAATCTTCATGTCGGCATGTTGTTGCTGCGCAGGGCGCACCGGCTCGATCTTCAGTGCGACCGGCACGGCCCGGACCCGGCCTGCGGCTCCTCGCACCCGGT
>PUOA01000015.1 GCA_003551925.1 Paracoccaceae bacterium | reverse complement strand
CGGCACGGTGTTCCTTGCCACGTTTCAGGCCTATGGCCTTGCCGTCAGCCTCGAGGCCGGGGATCTGGTCACCGATCCCGGCTGGTTCTTCCGCATCGCCTGCGTCATCACGCTGGTGGGCGGGACCATGATGCTGATGTGGATCGGCGAACAGATCACCGCCCGCGGCATCGGCAACGGCATCTCGCTGATCATTTTCGTGGGCATCATCGCCGAGATCCCGGCGGCGCTGGCGCAGTTCTTCAGCCAGGGCCGGTCGGGCGAGCTTGCCCCGGCGATCATCATCGGCATCCTGATCATGGTCGTGGCGGTGATCGGCTTCGTGGTGTTCATGGAGCGCGCGCTGCGCAAGATCACCATCCAGTATCCGCGCCGGCAGGTCGGGCAGAAGATGTTCGACGGCGGCGCGTCGCACCTGCCGATCAAGGTCAACCCGGCCGGCGTCATCCCGGCGATCTTCGCCTCGTCGCTGCTGCTGCTGCCGGTGACGCTGGGCACGTTCTCGGGGCAACAGACCGGCGACGTGATGGCGACGATCCTGGCCTATTTCGGCCCCGGCCAGCCGCTCTATCTGCTGTTCTTCACGGCGATGATCATCTTCTTCACGTTCTTCTACACGCAGAACGTGTCGTTCAAGACCGAGGACGTGGCCGACAACCTGAAGAACCAGAACGGGTTCATTCCCGGTATTCGTCCCGGCAAGCGCACGCAGGATTATCTGGACTACGTGGTCAACCGCATCGTCACCGTGGGTGCGATCTACCTGGCGGCGGTCTGCCTGCTGCCCGAGATCCTGCGCGACCAGCTGGCGATCCCGTTCTACTTCGGCGGGACATCGGTGCTGATCGTGGTGGTGGTGACCATCGACACCATCAACCAGGTGCAATCGCATCTGCTGGCGCATCAGTACGAAGGCCTGCTGGAGAAGTCGCAGCTGCGCGGCAAGCGGCGCAACCGCGGCTCGGGCAAGGGCGGAAAGGCGCCGACCCGGCGCTGAAACTGCCCGCGCGAGGCAGGTGACCCGGCCGCTCTTGACGCGGTCGGGAAAACCACTTAGGCGGGCGCTCTCATCACGGAATCGCAGGCGCAGGGCCGATCGAGCTCTTGCGCGATTCGTTTTGCCAAAGGCACGGGGCGCGCACCGATCGAGTGACAGCCGCGTGTTGTGAAAAAAGGTTCTGGGATTACGGAACCGCAACGAAAGGAAGTCCCGCGTGGCACGCATCGCAGGCGTAAACATCCCCACCGGAAAGCGCGTCCCCATCGCGCTGACCTACATCCACGGAATCGGCCCCGGCGTGGCCGGCAAGATCGTCGAGGCGCTGAGCATCGACCCCAGCCGGCGTGTGAACGAGCTTTCGGACGACCAGGTCGTGGCGATCCGCGAATACATCGACGCCAATCTGACCGTCGAAGGCGACCTGCGCCGCGAGGTGCAGATGAACATCAAGCGCATGATGGACATCGGCAGCTATCGCGGCCTGCGCCACCGTCGCAACCTGCCCGTGCGCGGCCAGCGCACCCACACGAACGCCCGCACCCGCAAGGGACCTGCCAAGGCGATCGCCGGCAAGAAGAAGTAAGGAGAGGGCGGGAAGATGGCTCGTGACAAGACGCGCGTCAAGCGCAAGGAACGCAAGAACATCGCCGCCGGTGTGGCGCATGTGAACAGTTCGTTCAACAACACCAAGGTGCTGATCTCGGACGTGCAGGGCAACGCGATCGCGTGGTCCTCGGCCGGGACGATGGGCTTCAAGGGGTCGCGCAAATCGACGCCCTACGCCGCGCAGCTTGCGGCCGAAGATGCCGGCAAGAAGGCGCAGGAACACGGCGTGCGCACGCTCGAGGTCGAGGTGCAGGGTCCCGGTTCGGGCCGCGAATCCGCGCTGCGCGCGCTGGCGGCGGCCGGGTTCAACATCACCGCGATCCGCGACGTGACGCCGATGGCCCATAACGGTTGCCGTCCGCCCAAGCGCCGCCGGGTCTGATCGGAACCTGTCGTCTGACGGGCTGCGCCGCGGCGCGCGGCCCGCTTTTGTGATTCGAAGATCCTCGGGCGTCCATTGCTTCGGAATCATGGCAATGGGCAGGAATGGAGGCGACAACGCATGATCCACAAGAATTGGCAGGAACTGATCAAGCCCACGCAGCTTGAGGTCAAGCCCGGCGCCGACCCGCTGCGCCGGGCGACGCTGGTGGCCGAGCCGCTGGAGCGGGGCTTCGGCCTGACGCTGGGCAACGCCCTGCGCCGGGTGCTGATGTCGTCGCTGCAGGGTGCGGCAGTGACGGCAGTGCAGATCGACAACGTGCTGCACGAGTTCTCCTCGGTCGCCGGCGTGCGCGAGGATGTGACCGACATCGTCCTGAACCTGAAAAGCGTCGCGCTGCGCATGGAGGTTGACGGCCCCAAGCGCCTGACCATTCACGCCACCGGCCCCGGCGTGGTCAAGGCCGGCGACATCGTCACCAGCGCCGGCATCGAGGTGCTGAACAAGGATCTCGTCATCTGCCACATCGACGACGGCGCCGAGGTCTACATGGAGCTCACCGTCGCCACCGGCAAGGGCTACGTCGCCGCCGACAAGAACCGTCCCGAGGATGCGCCCATCGGGCTGATTCCGATCGACGCGATCTTCTCGCCGGTCAAGAAAGTCAGCTACGAGGTGCAGCCCACCCGCGAGGGGCAGGTGCTGGACTACGACAAGCTGACCATGAAGATCGAGACCAACGGCGCAGTCACCCCCGACGACGCGGTCGCCTATGCCGCGCGGATCCTGCAGGACCAGCTGCAGATCTTCGTCAACTTCGAGGAGCCGGAATCGGCCGGCCGCGGCGACGACGACGACGGGCTGGAATTCAACCCGCTTCTGCTCAAGAAGGTCGACGAGCTGGAGCTGTCGGTCCGTTCGGCCAACTGCCTGAAGAACGACAACATCGTCTATATCGGCGATCTGATCCAGAAGACCGAGGCCGAGATGCTGCGCACGCCCAACTTCGGGCGCAAATCGCTGAACGAGATCAAGGAAGTGCTTTCGGGCATGGGCCTGCATCTGGGCATGGATGTCGAGGACTGGCCGCCCGAGAACATCGACGATCTGGCCAAGCGCTTCGAGGACCAGTTCTGAGATCACGACCGGGCACCCGCCCCAAGGAGAGCGGCGCTCACGCAGGCGCCGCCGGACAAAGCAAAACATGACCAAGGATTGAGACAATGCGTCACGCACGAGGCTACCGCCGCCTGAACCGCACCCATGAACACCGCAAGGCGATGTTCGCCAACATGGCCGGGTCGCTGATCGAACACGAACAGATCAAGACCACGCTGCCCAAGGCCAAGGAACTGCGCCGGATCGTCGAGAAGCTGGTCACGCTGGCCAAGCGCGGCGATCTGCACGCCCGCCGCCTGGCGGCCGCGCAACTGAAGCAGGACCAGCACGTCGCGCGCCTGTTCGAGGTTCTGGGCCCCCGCTACGCCGACCGGCAGGGCGGCTATGTCCGCGTGCTCAAGGCCGGGTTCCGCTTTGGCGACATGGCGCCGATGGCGATCATCGAATTCGTCGAGCGCGATGTCGATGCCAAGGGCGCGGCGGACCGTGCGCGGCTGGAGGCTGAAGACGCCGAGCCCGCCCGCGCCGAGTGAGCGCGTCCAGGGTCATCCGAACACGGGCCCGCCGGCATCGCGCCGGCGGGTCCTTTCATGTTCGGGCCGAGCGTCACCCAGTCGTCGCAGGCGGGCGTGAGAACGGCTGAACCGGACCACGGAGGCGCGCTCGATGAACACCCCGACCGAAGGCACCCCGGGTGAGGTGCTGCGCGCGTTCGCAAAGCTCGGGGTGACCTCGTTCGGCGGGCCGGTCGCGCATATAGGCTATTTCCGCGACGAATTCGTCATCCGTCGCAAATGGCTTGGCGATGCCGCTTATGCCGATCTGGTGGCGCTGTGCCAGTTCCTGCCGGGGCCGGCCTCGTCGCAGGTGGGGCTCGTGCTGGGGCTGATGCGCGCGGGCTGGCTGGGCGCGCTGGCGGCGTTCGCGGCGTTCACGCTGCCCTCGGCGCTCTTGCTGCTCGGGTTTGCGCTGGCCGCGCCGGCGATTGGCGGGCCGGTGGGGCTGGGGGTGCTTGACGGGCTGAAGATCGTCGCCGTGGCGATCGTCGCGCAGGCGGTGTGGGGCATGGCGCAAAACCTGTGCCCCGACCGTGCGCGCGCCGCGATCGCCGTGGCGGCGGTGGCCGTGCTGGCCTTCGTGCCCGGCGCGGCGGGGATGGTGGGGGCCATCATTCTCGGGGGGCTGGCGGGGCTTGTGCTGCGCCCGCCCGGCGCGCGCGCGGAAAGCCGGGCGGTGACAATGACCATCCCGCGCCCGCTGGCGGTCGCGGCGCTGCTGGGCTTTGCAGGGCTGCTGCTTGGCTTGCCGCTGCTGGCAGCGCAGGCGCAGTGGCTGGCGCTGATCGACGGGTTCTTCCGCGCCGGCGCGCTGGTCTTTGGCGGCGGGCATGTGGTTCTGCCCTTGTTGCAGGCCGAGGTGGTGGCCCCCGGCTGGGTCAGCGAGGATGCGTTTCTGGCCGGCTACGGTGCCGCGCAGGCGATCCCCGGGCCGCTGTTCACCTTCGCCGCCTATCTGGGCGCGGTGTCGGGGCCGGCGCCCAACGGGCTTCTGGGCGCCACAATCGCGCTGCTGGCGGTGTTCGTGCCGGGCTTCCTGCTGCTGGTCGGCCTCCTGCCGTTCTGGGAGCGGTTCCGCACGCTGCCCACCGCGCGGTCGGCGATGATGGGGGCGAACGCGGCGGTGGTCGGCATCCTCGGCGCCGCGCTCTATTCGCCGGTCTTCACCAGCGCGATCGGCGATCTGCGCGACCTTGCGCTGGCGCTGTTGTGCTTCGTGCTGCTGATGGCGTGGAAGGTGCCGCCCTGGGCGGTGGTGATCGTCGCAGGCGCCGGCGGGGCAGGGCTGGCGCTGATCGGCTGACAACCGCGCGTGCTGGCTTGGTGGCGGTTCTGGAACCGACGCCGCGCCGCGCCTATATGCGGCTATGTCTTCTTGTCCGTCTTGCCGCCAGGAGGTGTCATGGTGCGACTTCTGTTTGCCGGGGCGAGCGCGCTTGTGCTCGCGGCATTCCTCGGGGCGGCACTGCCCCCCGCCACGGTGCAGGCCGAGGCGCAGCCTGTGCGCGTGCCCGCCAGCGCCGAGGAGATCACGCTCAGCTTCGCCCCCGTGGTGCGCGAGACCGCACCCGCCGTGGTCAGCATCTACGCGCGCCGCGTCGTCGAACGTCGTGGCCGGGGTGGTCCCTTTGCGGGCGATCCGCTGTTCGGCGAGCTGTTCCGCGACTTCGGCCCGCCGGTGCCGCGCGTGCAGGACGCGCTCGGCTCGGGCGTGATCCTGTCGCCCGACGGGATCGTGGTGTCCAACTACCACGTGGTCGGCGACGCCACCGACATCCGCGTGGTGCTGTCTGACCGGCGCGAATACGCCGCCGAGGTCGTGCTGGCCGATGAGGCAAGCGACCTCGCCGTGCTGCGGCTGGACGGGGCCGAGGGCCTGCCGGTGCTCGACTTCGCCGATTCCGACGCGGCCGAGGTGGGCGAGCTGGTGCTCGCCATCGGCAACCCCTTCGGTGTCGGGCAGACGGTGTCGAGCGGGATCATCTCGGGGCTGGCGCGGTCGGGGATCGCGGTCGGCTCGGGGCGCGGCTATTTCATCCAGACCGACGCGGCGATCAACCCGGGCAACTCGGGCGGCGCGTTGGTGGACATGCAGGGCCGGCTTCTGGGCGTGAACACGGCGATCCTGACGCGCTCGGGCGGGTCGCTGGGGATCGGCTTCGCGATCCCGTCCAACCTCGTGGCGCAAATGGTCGCGCAGGCGCAGGAGGGGCGCGACCGCTTCGTGCAGCCCTGGGCCGGCATCCGCGCGCAGGCCATGGACCCGGGGCTGGCCGAGGCGTTCGGGCAAGGGGTCCCCGAAGGCGTGGTGATCACCGACATGCACGCCGACAGCCCGCTGCGCGCGGCAGGGCTGCGCCCGGGCGACGTGGTGATCGCGGTTGATGGCGGGCCGGTGAACTCGGCGCCCGAGATGATGTTCCGCCTCGCCGCCGCCGGGCTGGGTGCCACGGCCGAGATCGAATATCTCGGCGACGGCGAGACGCGCGTGACCGAGGTCGCGCTCGAAGCCCCGCCGGACACCCCCGCGCGCGATCCGCGCCTGATCGGCGGGCAGAGCGCGCTGCGCGGGCTGTCGGTCGAGACCATCAACCCCGCCGTGATCGCCGAACGCGACCTGCCGCTGGACGCCGAGGGCGTGGTGGTCACAGGGCTGCGTGACATCGTCGCGCGCAGCGGGCTGCGCCCCGGCGACGTGCTGCTGGCGCTCAACGGCGACCGGGTCGCCACCAGCGCCGATGTCGAGCGCGCCGCCGGCACCGGCACGCGCAACTGGCATGTCGAGGTCCTGCGCGACGGGCGCCGGTTATCGCTGCGCTTCCGGATCTGATCCGGGTTTTCCCCGCGCGCCCGCTGGCCTAGGATCGGACGCATGGGCGATCTGTTCGACACACGCGATGCGGCGCCCGCCGGGGCAGCGGTGCCGCATCCTCTGGCCGATCGGCTGCGCCCGGCGCGGCTGTCGGATGTGGTGGGGCAGGCGCGCGCGCTCGGCCCCGACGGGCCGCTGGGGGCGATGCTGGCGGCGGGGACGCTGTCATCGCTGGTGCTGTGGGGGCCGCCGGGGGTGGGCAAGACCACCATCGCGCGGCTGCTGGCCGACAGCGCGGCGCTCTCCTTCGTGCAGATCAGCGCGATCTTCACCGGCGTCCCCGAGCTGCGCCGGATCTTCGACACCGCCCGCCAGCGCCGCG
The DNA here is from genome assembly GCA_003551925.1 of Paracoccaceae bacterium. Taxonomy (GTDB): domain Bacteria; phylum Pseudomonadota; class Alphaproteobacteria; order Rhodobacterales; family Rhodobacteraceae; genus Rhabdonatronobacter. The sequence goes on along the minus strand of PUOA01000015.1, from coordinate 5,795 downwards.
CGCAGGGGCTGGGGACGCTGCTGTTCGTGGACGAGATCCACCGCTTCAACAAGGCGCAGCAGGACGGCTTCCTGCCGCATATGGAGGATGGCACCATCGTGCTGGTGGGTGCGACCACCGAAAACCCCAGCTTCGAGCTCAACCGCGCGCTGTTGAGCCGCGCGCAGGTGATCGTTCTGGACCGGTTGTCGACCGAGGGGCTGGAAGCGCTCGCCCGGCGCGCCGAGGCCGAGCTGGGCGCGACCCTGCCGCTGACCGATGACGCGCGCGCGGCGCTCATCGCCATGGCCGACGGCGACGGGCGGGCGCTGCTGAACCTGATCGAACAGATCAGCGCGATGGCGCCCGCCGCGCCGCTGGACGCGGCCGCGCTGGGCCGACGGCTGATGCGGCGCGCGGCGCAATACGACAAGTCGGGCGACGCGCATTACAACCTCATCTCGGCGCTGCACAAGGCGGTGCGCGGATCGGACCCCGAGGCTGCGCTCTACTGGCTGGCGCGGATGCTCGAGGGGGGCGAGGACCCGCGCTACCTGGCGCGCCGTATCACCCGCATGGCGGTCGAGGATATCGGCCTGGCCGAGCCGCAGGCGCAGGCGCAGTGCCTTGCGGCGTGGGATGTCTACGAGCGCCTCGGCTCGCCCGAGGGCGAGCTGGCGCTGGCGCAGGCGGTGACGTATCTTGCGCTCGCGCCCAAGTCGAACGCGGTTTATGCAGCGTGGAAGGCTGCGCGGAGACTGGCGCGCGCCACCGGCTCCGAGCCCCCGCCCAGGCATATCCTGAACGCGCCGACGGCGTTGATGAAGGCCGAAGGTTACGGCGCCGGCTATGCCTATGACCACGACGCCGAGGACGGGTTTTCCGGGCAGGACTATTTTCCGGAGGGCATGGCACGTCCCGGCCTTTATGCCCCGCGCGAGCGCGGCTTCGAACGCGAGTTGAAGAAAAGGGTGGCGTATTTCGAGCGCCTGCGTGCCCGCCGGCGCGAGGGCCGATGAGGCGCCACCACGCGCCCGCGCCCCGCCCGGCCGGTGGGCCCACCCACCCACCCCCGCCCACCGGCCGGGCGGGGCGCGGGCGCGTGGTGACACGATCAAGGGGGGACACGCATGCGGGACGATCTGCTCGAGGTGGAGGTGACGTGCCCCGATACGGACAGCGCGCGGGAGATCGCGCGCGCGGCGGTCGACGCGCGGCTGGCGGCGTGCGGCAATATCATCGGCGGGGTGGAAAGCGTGTATCGCTGGCAGGGTGCGGTCGAGTCCGCGCCCGAGGTGCTGTTGCGGCTGAAGGCGCGCGACGGGGTGTTCGACGCGCTCGCAGCGCTGATCGTGCAGCGCCATCCTTACGACCAGCCCGCCATCGTGGCGCTGTCGGTGCGTGCCGCCGGGCCGGGGACCGAGGAATGGCTGCGCTCCGAGACTGAGCGGGACTAGAGGCTGACCGGGGCGCCGCGCACGTCGACGACCGCGCCGCCGGCGGCGCGGGCGTCGTCGGGGTCATGCGTGACCATCAGCACCGGCAGCCCCTTGGCGCGCGCGCGGTCGAACACGAAGCTGCGCATTTGCGCGCGCCGGGCCGCGTCGAGCTTCGAGAAGGGTTCGTCGAGCAGCAGCGCGCGCGGCTCGGCCAGAAGCGTGCGCATCAGCGCCACGCGCGCACGCTGCCCACCCGAGAGCGTCGCCGGGTCGCGCTCCGCCATGCCATTGAGCCCGGCATCGGCAAGCGCGGCCTCGATTCGCGCGGCGCGGTCGGGGGTCTGGCGGGGCAGGGCGAAGCCCAGATTGCCGCCGACGCTCAGATGCGGGAACAGCACCGCGTCCTGGAACAGGATGCCGATGCGGCGGGCCTCGGTCGGCAATGCGGTGATGTCCTGCCCGTTCAGCCGCACGCGCCCCGACAGCGCGAAGGCATCGGGCAGCGCGCCGATCAGCGCCGCAAGCAGCGTGGACTTGCCGCAGCCCGAGGGGCCCATGAGCGTCAGCACCTCGCCCGGCGCGATGTGCGCGCTCAGCGCCACCAGCGGCGCGCCGGCCCGGGTGATGGCGATCCGGTCGAGCTCCAGCGTCATGCGCGCATGCCTTTCAGCCGCGGGAACAGCAGCGCCGGAAGCGCCAGCGCCCCCACGAACACCACCAGCGGCAGCAGCATCTGCATCACCGCCCAGACCCCGATCAGCCGCCGGTTGCCACCCGCGGCGAGCGCCACGGCCTCGGTGGTCAGCGTCTCGACCCGCCCCGCGCCCAGCAACAGCGTCGGCAGATACTGCGCCACCGAGGTCGCGAAGCCGATGGCGGCGGCGATGGCGAGCGCGCGCGTCAGCATCGGCAGCCGCACCGCCCAGAGCACACGGCCCGGCCCCGCGCCGAGGCTGTGGGCGATGGTGGCGCAGCGCGTGTCCCACGCCCGCCACGGATCGGCGAGCGCCAGATACACATAGGGCAGCACGAAGACCAGATGCGCCACCGTCACCGCCACCACCTGCCCGTCCAGCCCCACGATCAGCGCAAGGGTGGTCAGCCCCGGCAGGAACGCCACCTGCGGGACCAGCAGCGGCAGGTAGACCAGCGCGGTGAAGCGGCGTGACGGGCGGGCGCGGGCGCGGAACTCGGCCTCGAGCGCGCCGATCACCAGCGCGAGCGCGAGCGCGGTGGCCAGCACGCCCACCAGCGCCGTGGTCCGCACCGCGTCCAGCACGCCGCGCGACTGGCCCTGCCAGTGGCGCGCGCTGAAGCTGGCGGGCCAGAGATCCGGGAACCGCCACAGCCCCGCCACCGACCACAGCGCGAGCCCCGCCAGCCCCAGCAGCACGGCGGCGCCCGCGAGGCCCGCGACCCCCAGCGCGAGCGGCCGCGCGACCTTGTCGACGCCGCGCCCGCGCCCGCCGCCCGCGGCCCAGCCCTGCCCCAGCCGCGCCAGCCCACGTTCGGCCCCGTGCCACAGCGCCAGCGTGCCCAGCACCAGTGCCAGTTGCAGCACCGCCCCCGCGGCGGCGACAAGGCGCAGCGACAGGTCGCGCTGGCCCATCCAGTCGACGATCTGCACCGCCAGCGTCGGCGGCCGCGTGGGGCCGAGGATCAGCGCCACATCGACCACCGACATCGAATAGGCCAGCACCGCATAGACCGGCAGCCGGATCTGCGCATAGACCGCCGGCAGCACGGTTTTCACCCAGCCCGTCACGCGGCCATAGCCGAGGCTGCGCGCCACCGTCATCCGCTGCGCGGCGCTCACCTGCCCCAGCGCGGCGAGCGTCATCAGCAGCAGGAACGGCACCTCCTTGACCACCAGCCCGGCGATCAGCGACAGCCCCGCGGGATCGCCGAGGATCAACAGGTCGGGCGGACGCTCCCACCCCGTGGCCCAGGGCGACACCGCGCGCGCCACCCAGCCCGACGGTGCGATCAGGAACGCCAGCCCGAACGCCGCCGCCGCGTGCGGAAGCGACAGCAGTGGCGCGAGCGCGCGGGTGACCAGCGCAAACGCGCGCGTGCCCTGCAGCGCCGCCACGATCAGAAGCGTGATCGCCAGCGAGATCGCCGTCGCCCCCAGCCCGGTGACCACCGACAGCCGCACCGCCGCGACCAGCCCCGGCCACTCGGCCAGCCGCCGCCACGGGTCGAGCGACAGCGCGTTTCCGCCCAGCGCCGGCATCCAGCCGAAGGCCGGCAACAGCGCACCCGCCAGCCCCGCCGCCACCGGCCCGGCCAGCAGCAGCACCGTCAGCGCGGGGACGGGCCGCACCCAGCCGGCGCTGCGCAAGGGCCGGGCCACGCTGCCCGCGTCAGTCGGCGACGCCGAAGCGCGCGACCCAGTCTTCGGCCAGCCTTGTGTCCCAGCTGGGGTGCGGCTCGTCGAGCGCGGCGCCCAGCTCATCGGGGCCCAGCGTGGCGATGCCCAGCTCCAGCGCCTCGAACCGGGCGCGGTCCTCGGGTTCCAGCAGGTCGAGGCCGAGCACGGTGTTGAAGCCCAGCACCTGCGGGTCCTGCGCCATCGCCTGGATCTCGGGGTCGAGGATCAGGTTCGCCAGCACCAGCGCGCCGGCCTTGTTGGCGGCGTTGTAGGGGATCGACAGGAACGACGAATTGCCCAGCGTGCCCGCATCGAAGACGAAGGTGCGGATGGTGTCGGGCAGCTCGCCATCGGCGATCGCGGCCGAGGCCCGACCGGGGTTGAACGCGAAGCCGATGTCGATCTCGCCATCCGCCAGCAACTGGCCCAGCGCGGGTTCGTTGGCCGGGAACGCGCGGCCCTGGCGCCAGAGGTTGGGCGTGATCTCGTCCAGGAATTCCCACAGCGGCGCGGTGATCGCCTCGTAATCGGCGTCCTCGGCCGGGGCCATCAGCACCGCCGGGTCGTCGACCGTCATGTGCAGCACCTGCTTGAGGAAGCTCGTGCCCAGGAAATCGGGCGGCTGCGGGTAGGTGAAGCGGCCCGGGTTCGCGGCGATCCAGTCACGCAGCGCATCCAGCGTGCGCGGGGGGGCCGCCACCGCGGCGCTGTCGTATTCGAACACCATGCGGAACATCGCCCAGGGCGCGCCGAACCCCTCCACGGGGACGGTGAAATCGGACAGCACCGCAGGGTTGGCCTCGGTGTCCACGAAACGCCAGTTGGGCAGGTCCTCGGCGAAAGCTCCGAACAGCAGCCCCCCGTCCTTCATCGACACGAAGTTGTCGCCGTTGATCCAGATCACATCGACCGCGCCGCCCTGATCGCGCCCGGCGCTGCGCTCGGCCACCACGCGGGTGACGGCGTCGGCGGTGTCGGCCAGCCGGACGTGGTTCAGCCGCACGCCGTGGCGCGCCTCGAGTTCGTCGCCCACGGCATCGATGAAGGCGTTGATGCGCGGATCACCGGCCCATGCGTTCCAGAACACGGTCTGGCCGCGCGCGTCGTCCAGCACGGCGTCCCAGTTGCGCGGGTCGGGGTCGGCAAGCGCCGGGGCAGCGCCGAGCACTGCGGCCAGCGCCAGTGTCAGAAGGGGGCGCGTCATGGATGCTCCTGTCAATAATTCGATGTGTCTACAGACGACGGAACCATGCCGAGGGTAAAGCGCCCGGTCCGGCCTACAACAAAAAAGTGACCCCTGCACCGAAACCGGTTCCCGCGCGCGGGCGAAAGGACTAGCGTATGACACGTCACGGGACGCGCGCGAAATGCTGGACAGTCACCTCAGACCCATCATCGACCCTCCGCTGAACCGGATGGGCGGGCGGCTTGCGCGCGGGGGCGTGTCGGCGAACGCCGTCACGCTGGCGGGGCTGGCGATGGGCGTTGGCGCCGCGGTGGCCATCGCGGTGCAGGCGTTCTGGCTGGCGCTGGCGCTGGTGCTGGCTTCGCGGCTGGCCGACGGGCTGGACGGGGCGGTGGCGCGCGCGCGCGGCGTGACCGATTTCGGCGGCTATCTGGACATCGTCGCCGATTACGTCTTCTACGCGGCGATCCCGGTTGCGTTCGTGATCCTCGATCCCGGGGCGAACGGGGTCGCGGGGGCGGTGCTGCTGCTGTCCTTCTACGTCAACGGCGGATCGTTCCTCGGCTACGCCATCCTGGCCGAAAAGGCGTCGATGCGCTCCGACCGGCACGGGATGAAATCGCTCTACTTCACCGGCGGGCTGCTCGAAGGGACCGAGACGATCGCGTTTTTCGTCGCGCTGTGCCTGTTTCCGCAGTGGTTCGCGCCGCTGGCCTGGGGCTTCGCGGCGCTGACGCTGGTCACGGCGGGTGCGCGGGTGGCGCTGGCGTGGCGGGTGTTTCGCGGATGAGGCGGGAGGGCGTTACGTTGCTGGTCG
>PUOA01000174.1 GCA_003551925.1 Paracoccaceae bacterium | reverse complement strand
TATCCGCGTTTGCCGCAACGTGGCCGTTTCAGGCGGGTGTTTTCAGCTCGAGGGCTTCGAAGAGGTCGAGTTGGTCCGGTTGCTGGCGCGTGAGGGTTGTCCTGGTTGTCGGGCCGATACGGGCGACGTGCTGAATGCGTTCGAGCAGATCGAGAGCGGTGCGCGGGCTCGCGCTGTGGCCTTTCGCCTTCAGCCGCATGCGCAATGATGCGGTAGAGGACGAGGGCCACGAAGCAGTTGAGCGCATGGGGGAACGCCTGCGCGGCCTTCTGCCAGCGGCTCTGCATTCTGGCGGGGGGCGGGTCACGATCTGGCGCAAACGCACGCGGTAGCAGTCGCCGATCATATGTGGCGTCACCTCGACGCGGCGGGGTGAGTTTCGCGGGGCTGCAAAACCCCTTGACGTTCGATATCGAACGATATAGTTCGATGTCGAACGAAAAGGAGTCAGACATGAACCTCACACGGCGGCGCACCCTCGCGCTTATTGGCGGTGGCAGCATCATTGCCGCGACCGGAAGTCTCGGATACGCGGTGACGCGCCCTCCGCAGAGCGCCTATCAACCCTGGAAAGACGCCGGCACCTATGGCGATGCCCGGATGCGGGCGTTGTCCTGGGCGCTGCTGGCGCCGAGCCCGCACAATCGTCAGCCCTGGCTTGCGGGTCTCGAGGGCGACGACACCGTCGTGCTGCATGTCGATCTGGAGCGGCTGTTGCCGCAAACCGACCCCTATCATCGGCAGATTCTGATCGGCATGGGGTGTTTTCTGGAACTCCTGCGCATGGCGGCGGCAGAAGACGGGTATCTTGCCGAGGTGGAGCTGTTTCCCCAGGGCAGCGACCCCGCTCGGCTGGATAACCGGCCCGTGGCACGGGTGGTTTTCGTGCCGCAACCGCAAGCGACCACCGACCCGCTTTTTGCGCATGTTCTGGCGCGACGGTCGGACAAGACGCCATTCGACATCGACCGTCCTGTGCCACGCGATGTGATCGCGCAGCTTGAGGCCGCGGTCAGCAGCGGCATGCGCTTCGGTGGCACGGTCGATCCGGGCGCGGTGCAGCCCCTTCGGGACCTGACGCGCGAGGCCTTGCGCATCGAGGCCGAGACGCCGCACACGCATCACGAAAGCGTCGATCTGTTCCGTATCGGCCGCGCGGAGATCGACGCCAACCCCGACGGGATCAGCTTTGGCGGGCCGGTGTTCGAGACCCTGCGCATGGCGCGGCTGTTCACGCGCGACGCGGCGGCGGACCCGTCGCATTTTGTCTTCCGATCGGGGATGGACGCGGTGTTCGCCAACAGCGACAGCGCGATGGGCTTCGTCTGGCTGATCAGCGACGACAACACAAGGGCAACGCAGATCGCCGCCGGGGCCGACTGGGTGCGCGTGAACCTTGCGGCGACCGCCGCGGGGGTCGGGTTTCATCCGCTCAGCCAGGCGCTGCAGGAATTCCCGGAAATGGCCGGGCCATATGCCGGGCTGCATTCGACATTGGCGCCGGAGGGTGGCAGGGTTCAGATGCTGGCCCGGATCGGCTATGGCTCGCAGCGCGGGCTTTCGCCGCGCTGGCCGCTGGAAGACAGGATCATGAATGGCTGACCCGGAGCTATCCGAGCATTTCCAACTGTTCACCGAAATCGGGATCCTCGAGCAGTTGTCGCGCGCGCGGCTCGAGGCCTGCCTGCCTGCCGGGTTCGTGCAGCCACAATTCGCCGTGCTCAACCACCTTGCGCGGCTCGGTGGGGGCCAGACACCGGGCGCGCTGGCCCGCGCCTTTCAGGTGCCCAAGACGTCGATGACCCATTCGCTGAGCATTCTGGAGCGCCACGCGCTTGTCGAACGGCGTCCCAACCCCGACGACCGGCGCTCGGCGCTGATTCATCTGACCGAACAGGGACATCGTTTCCGGGCAAGGGTTCTGGAGCAGTTGGCCCCCGACATGACGCGCCTTGCTCAGCGCTTCCCGGCCGAAAGGATCAGCCGCTTGCGTGCGGAGCTGGAGGACCTGCGCAGGTTTCTTGACCAGGACCGGGATGCAACGCTCGCGTTGAAGCGGTAGCAGCGGCCCTGCCAGGGCGCTGAAAAAGGAATGCGGGCGCTGGGCGGGTTGGTCGCCCGGCCCAGATCCGATGCCCAGCGCACCGAGGAACCGTTTCCCGATCGCGCGTTTGAGCGTCAGACGACAAGGCACTGTTTCGAAGGCACTGTTTCGGCAGGCCCTAGATGCTCCCCGCCTGCGGCATGCCGAGCACATGGTAGCCGCCATCGACATGCACGATCTCGCCCGTGGTGTGGCGCCCGTAATCCGAGGCGAGCCAGGCCGCGGTGCCGCCCACGGCATCCAGCGCGGCGTTGGTGCGCAGCGGGGCGTTCAGTTCCGTGTGGCGATACGTCTTGCGCGCGCCGCCGATGGCCGCGCCGGCGAGCGTCTTCATCGGGCCGGGGCTGAGCGCGTTGACCCGGATCCCGTCGGGGCCGAGGTCGTTGGCCAGATACCGCACGCTCGATTCCAGCGCCGCCTTGGCCACCCCCATCACGTTGTAGAACGGCGTCACCCGGTTCGAACCCTGGAAGGTCACGGTCAGCAGGCACCCGCCCTGCGGCATCAGCGCGGCGGCGCGGCGCGCCATGTCGATGAAGCTGTAGCACGAGATGTCGAGCGAGGTGCGGAAGTTCGCGCGCGTGGTGTCGGCGAAGCGGCCGTGGAGTTCTGCCTTGTCCGAATAGGCGATGGCGTGGACGAGGAAATCGAGCGACCCCCAGCGCGCGGCCAGCGTCTCGAATGCCGCATCGACCGACGCGTCATCGGTGACATCGACATCAAGCATCAGCTCCGATCCCACCGACGCCGCCAGCGGCGCAAGGCGCTTGCCGAAGGCCTCGCCCTGGTGGGTGAAGGCCAGCTCTGCCCCTTCGGCGGCCATGACCTGCGCGATGCCCCACGCGATGGAGCGCTCGTTGGCGACCCCCATGATCAGCCCGCGCTTGCCGCGCATCAGATCCGCCATCCCCGCCCTCCTGCAATCCTTGCTGCTTGAATCACTCGATGAAACGGCTCATCACCAGCGTCGCGTTGGTGCCGCCGAAGCCGAAGCTGTTGGACAGGATGCTGTCGAACTCCACCCCCTCGCGGGTTTCGGTGGCGATCTCGCCGTCGCGGATCGCGGGGTCGAGCTCGGACACGTTGGCCGAGGCCGCGATGAACCCGCCCTGCATCATCAGCAGGCTGTAGATCGCTTCGTGCACGCCGGTGGCGCCCAGGCTGTGGCCCGTCAGCGACTTGGTCGAGGCGATGGGCGGCACGTTGCCCTCGCCGAAGATGCGGCGCACGCCTTCGACCTCGGTCACGTCGCCGGCGGGGGTCGAGGTGCCGTGCGCGTTGATGTAGCTGATCTTGCGGCCTTCGGGCAGCGTGGACAGCGCAAGCCGCATCGAGCGCTCGCCGCCCTCGCCCGACGGCGCGACCATGTCGTAGCCGTCCGAGGTGGCTCCGTAGCCCGTGAGCTCGGCGTAGATCTTCGCGCCGCGCGCGCGGGCGTGCTCGAGCTCCTCGAGCACCAGCGTGCCGCCGCCGCCGGCGATCACGAAGCCGTCGCGGCTGGTGTCGAAGGGCCGCGAGGCGCTTTCGGGGGTGTCGTTATACTTGCTCGACATGGCGCCCATCGCGTCGAACAGGCATGACAGCGTCCAGTCCAGCTCTTCGCCGCCGCCGGCGAAGATGATGTCCTGCTTGCCCATCGCGATCAGCTCGGCGGCGTTGCCGATGCAGTGCGCGCTGGTCGAACAGGCCGAGGTGATCGAGTAGTTCACGCCCTTGATCCTGAACGGCGTCGCCAGACAGGCCGAGTTCGTGGAGCTCATGCAGCGGGTGACCATGAATGGCCCCATCCGTTTGGGGCTGCCCTTTTCGACCACGATCTTGTGCGCCTGGAACAGGTTGGCGGTGGACGGCCCGCCCGAGCCCACGATCAGCCCGGTGCGCTCGTGCGAGACCTCGGCGGGCTCCAGCCCGGCATCGGCGATCGCCTGCTCCATGGCGATGAAGTTGTAGGCCGCGCCCGCACCCATGAAGCGCAGGTTGCGCTTGTCGATGTGGTCTTCGAGCGTGATCCGTGGCAGTCCGTGGATCTGGCTGCGAAACCCGTGCTCGGCGTAATCGGGGGCGTGCACGATGCCCGAACGGCCCGCGCGCAGGCTGTCGGTGACCTCGGCGGCCGAATTCCCGATGGGCGAGACGACCCCGAGGCCGGTGATGACGACGCGACGCATGGTCGATCCTCCGTTGAATGGCTCAGCTGTCGGACAGGGCGACCTTCATGTCGCGAACCTGGTAGATGACCTCGCCGTCGGCCTCGACCCGGCCGTCGGCCACGCCCATGGTCAGACGGCGCGTCTGCACCGCCTTGGTGAAGTCCACGAAGTAGCGCAGCATCCTGCGGTCGGGGCGGACCATGCCGGTCAGCTTGACCTCGCCCACGCCCAGCGCGTAGCCGCGCCCCTGCCAGCCGCGCCAGCCCAGGTTGAAGCCCGTCAGTTGCCACAGCGCATCGAGGCCCAGGCAGCCGGGCATGATGGGGTTGCCGGGAAAGTGGCAGGCGAAGAACCACAGCTCCGGGTGGATATCGAATTCGGCGACCACATGGCCCTTGCCATGCGGCCCGCCATCGGCCGAGATGTCGGTGACGCGGTCCATCATCAGCATCGGCGGTTCGGGCAATTGCGCGTTGCCGGGGCCGAACAACTCGCCGCGCGCGCAGGCCAGGAGTGCCTCGCGATCGAAGCTTGTCGGATGCTGCGGCATGATGGGACACCCTTTTCGCCCGTAACGATCCTGCCCCCTCTATCATCGGGGTTCCGGCAGTGACAAGCCTGCGCAGGGGTGGCCGCGCAGCCCCGCGCCCCGTTTCCGATTGAAATTCAGGGCGTGGAGGGCATATACATGCAGTATGACCGAACACTACGCCCCGCTGTCCGACAACGCCATCGACACCGGCTCAAGGTGGCTCGCCCGTGCCGGGCTGCGGCCCACGCGCCAGCGGGTGTCGCTCGCGGCGCTGCTGGTGGGGGATGGCGGCAACCGCCATGTCACCGCCGAGGGGCTGTTCGAGGCGGCGCGCGCCAGCGGTGACAAGGTGTCGCTGGCCACCGTCTACAACACGCTGCGCGCGTTCTGCGATGCCGGGCTGATGGCCGAGATCACCGTGGACGGAACGCGCAGCTATTTCGACACGCGCACCGACGATCACCCGCATTTCTTCTGGGAAGACAGCCGCGAGCTTGCCGACGCTCCTGCCGACGAGCTGGAAATCGCGCGCTTGCCCAAGGCCCCGCAGGGCGGTGAGGTGTCGCGCGTGGACGTGGTGATCCGTCTGCGCCGCCGCTGACGCGCGTGCTTGATTGCACTGCCGCGACCGGGACGCTAGAGCAGGCTCCGCGCGTTGGAGGGGATCGCCGATGACCGAGCCGAAAAAGCTGTTCGTCAAGACCTATGGCTGTCAGATGAACGTCTATGACAGCGAACGCATGGCCGAGGCGCTGGGCGCGTCGGGCTATGTGCCCACCGACCGCGCCGATGACGCGGACATGATCCTGCTCAATACCTGCCACATCCGCGAGAAGGCCGCCGAGAAGGTCTATTCCGAACTTGGCCGGTTCAAGCCGCTGAAGGCCGCGAAGCCCGACCTGAAGATCGGCGTCGCCGGCTGTGTCGCGCAGGCCGAGGGCGAGGAGATCATGCGCCGTCAGCCGATGGTCGATCTGGTGGTCGGCCCGCAGACCTATCACCGCCTGCCCGAGATGGAGCGCGCGGTGCGCGCAGGCGCGCGCGCCGTGGACACCGAATTCCCGCCCGAGGACAAGTTCGCGCATCTGCCGCGCGGGCCGCGCGCGCGCCGCGCCCCGGCCGCGTTCCTGACCGTGCAGGAAGGCTGCGACAAGTTCTGTTCCTTCTGCGTGGTCCCCTACACCCGCGGCGCCGAGGTCAGCCGCCCCGCCGAGCGCGTGCTGGCCGAGGCGCGCGATCTGGTCGACCGCGGCGTGCGCGAGATCACGCTGCTGGGCCAGAACGTCAACGCCTATCACGGCGCGGGGGAGGACGGGTCGGAATGGTCGCTGGCGCGGCTGATCGACGCGCTGGCCGCGATCGACGGGCTGGCGCGGATCCGCTTCACCACCTCGCACCCCAACGACATGCGCGACGACCTGATCGGGGCGTTCGCGACCCAGCCGAAGCTGATGCCCTATCTGCATCTGCCGGTGCAGGCGGGGTCGGACCGGATCCTGAAGCGGATGAACCGCAAGCACACCGCCGAAAGTTACATCCGGCTGATCGAGCGGCTGCGCGCGGCGCGCCCCGATCTGCTGTTGTCGGGGGATTTCATCGTCGGTTTCCCCGGCGAGACCGAGGCCGATTTCGAGGACACGCTCGCGCTGGTGCGCACGGTGGGTTACGGGCAGGCCTACAGCTTCAAGTATTCGCCGCGCCCCGGCACGCCCGCCGCCGAGCGCGCCGATATGGTGGATGACGCCGTGGCCTCGGACCGGCTGGCGCGGTTGCAGGCGCTGCTGACCGAGCAGCAGCGCGCGGCGCAGGCGGCGATGGTCGGGCGCGAGGCATCGGTGCTGTTCGAAAAGCCCGGCCGGATGCCGGGGCAGATGGTCGGCAAGTCCGAGTATCTGCAGGCGGTGCATGTCACCGCGCCGCAGATTGCTGCCGGGGAGATCGCGCGCGTGCGGATTGTCGAGGCGGCGCCCAACTCGCTGGCCGGCGCGCTTGTCTGAGGGCGGAGCCGCGCCCCCGCTTGTGCGCCCGGGCGCGGCGGGGCCGCAGGCGGCCCCGGGCGCGGGTGCTGAGGCTCAGCCCAGCACGGCGCCGGGGTTCATGATCCCCGCGGGGTCGAGCGCGTCCTTGATGGCGCGCATCGCGGCCAGCTTCGCGGGGTCGGTGTAGCGGACAAGCTCGGCGGTCTTCAGCCGGCCGATGCCGTGCTCGGCGCTGATCGAGCCGTCGAACCCGGCGACCAGATCGTGCACGCAGCGCTGGATCTCGGCGCGGCGGTCGGCGAAATCGGCGCGGGTCGCGCCTTCGGGCGGGAACACGTTGTAGTGCAGGTTGCCGTCGCCCAGATGCCCGAAGGCGTTGACCCGGAACGGCCCCAGCGCGGCGATCGCGGGGCCGGCGCGCTGCAGGAAGGCAGGGACCTGCGAAAGCGGCAGCGAGATGTCGTGGCTGACGATGGCGCCGATGTGGCGGTTGGCCTCGGGGATCGCTTCGCGCACCGCCCAGAAGGCGCGGCGCTGCGCGTCGCTTCGCGCGATGACACCATCCGATGTGAGATCATGCTCCAGCGCCTCGGCAAACAGCGCCTCGAGCGCGGCGTCGGGGTCCAGCCCCTGCGGCGTGCCCAGCTCGATCAGCACCATCCAGTCGGGCGGGGTGGTGAAGGGTTGGCGGATCTGCGGCATGGTCTGCGCCAGAAACCGCAGCCCCACGCCCGAGATCAGCTCGAACGCCGAGATCGTGTCACCGAGGCGTGCCTGCGCGCGCGCGAGCAGGTCCAGCGCGGCCTCGGGGGTCGGCACCACGAGCAGCGCGGTGCCCTGCGCGGCGGGCTGCGCGAACAGGCGCAGGCTGGCGGCGGTGATCACGCCCAGCGTGCCCTCGGCGCCCACCAGAAGGTTGCGCAGGTCGTAGCCGGTGTTGTCCTTGCGCAGCCGCTTCAGCCCGTGCCAGATGGCGCCATCGGGCAACACGGCCTCGAGCCCGAGGCACAGATCCCGAGCATTGCCGTAGCGCAGCACATTCACCCCGCCCGCGTTGGTGGCGAGCAAGCCCCCGATCCGGGCCGAGCCTTCGGAGGCGAGCGAGAGCGGGAACAGCCGCCCCACGGATGCCGCCGCTGCCTGCACATCGGCGAGCACCGCGCCGGCCTCGGCGATCAGCACGTTTTCGGCCGGGTGCACGGCGCGAACCGCGCGCATCCGTTCCAGCGACAACACCAGCGGCGTCGCGCCATCCGTCTGCACCTGCCCGCCCACCAGCCCGGTGCCGCCGCCCAGCGGCACCACGCCCACGCGGGCGGTGGCGCAGGCGCGGATCACGGCGGCGCCCTCGTCCACGGTTTCGGGGCAGGCGACGGCGCCGGCGCGGCCCCGCCAGCGGCCGCGTGGCTCCTGCAGATCGGCGGGCGCGGGGGCGCGCAGGCGGCCCTGGGGCAGCAGCGCCGTCAGGCGGTCGAGGAAGGCGGCGTCGCAATCGTTGAGCGCGGAAGGCGGCATCGGCGTCGACCCTCAGCCGGTCGTGGTCCGGCCGCGCCGGTCGTTGCGCAGATTGGCGTAGAGCACATGGTTGCGCCAGCGCCCGTTGATCTGCAGGTAGCTTTGCGCGACGCCCTCATACTTGAACCCCGAGGTCTCCAGCACCCGGCGCGAGGCGGCGTTTTCGGGTAGGCAGGCGGCCTCGATCCGGCTGAGGCCCATGACGACGAACGCATGTCGGACCAGCGCGTCGATCGCCTCGCGCATGTATCCTTGGCGCACGAACGGCGCGCCGATCCAGTAGCCGATCGTCCCCGCTTGTGCCGGGCCGCGGCGGATGTTGTCGAGCGTGATCGCGCCGAGGAGCACGTCATCGGCGCGCCGGATCAGGAACAGCGGCAGCGCGCTGCCCTCCTGCGCGCCGCGGTTGGCCCAGCGCACACGGGCGGTAAAGGCGCGCCGTGTCAGGTGATCCTCGGCCCAGGCGGGTTCCCACGGGATCAGGAAATCGGCGCTCTCGGCGCGCAGGGCGCTCCAGTCGCGAAAATCGGCGTGCATGGGCAGGCGCAGCACCAGCCGGTCGCTGTCGATGCGCACCGGGCGGCGCAGAAGCCCCAGCATCAGGCCGCCAACCGCTGGCTGAGCGCGGCGAGCCCCGGCGCGGCGCCCACGGGGCCGTAGAGTGCGAGCGCCGAGCGCCCGGCCTCGATCATCCGCGCGGCGTGGGCACGCAGGGCGGGCATGTCCACGGCGTCGATCCGGGCGACGGTTTCGGACACGTGAGGCACGCGACCCCAGATCGACAAGAGCCGCGCCAGCCGTTCGGCGCGCGCCGAGGGGCTTTCCAGCCCCATCAGCAGACCAGCCTTCATCTGCGCGCGGGCGCGCGCGGTCTCGGCCTCGGTCATGTCGTCGGCCGAGCGTTTCAACTCGTCGATGGTCAGCGCCGACAGCTGCGCCATCGCCTCGCCCCCTGTCCCGGCGTAGATCGTCATCAACCCGGTGTCGGCATAGGCGCCGGCCTGCGCGAAGATGGTGTAGCACAGCCCGTGCTCCTCGCGCAGGCGCTGGAACAGCCGCGAGGACATGCCGCCCCCCATCGCGCCCGCATAGACCTGCGCGGTGAAGAAATCGGCGTCGCGATAGCCCGGCGCCTCGAAGGCCAGCGCGAAATGCGCCTGCTCCAGATCGCGGACCTCTCGCCGTTCGCCGCAGTGAAACCGCGCCAGATCGGCCACCGCGGCGGGGCAGGGGCGCAGGTCGCCGAAATGGTCCTCGGCCAGCCGCACCAGCAGGTCGTGATCGACGCCGCCGGCTGCGGCGAGGATCATCTGCCCGGGGCCGTAATGCTCGGCGGTGAAGCGGCGCAGGTCGCGCTCGCTGAAGGCGCGAACGCGGTCGCTCGCGCCCAGGATCGACCGGCCGATGGGCTGGGCGGGGTAGGCGGCCTCCTGCAGCCAGTCGAAGATCACGTCATCGGGGGTATCGAGCGCCTGCCCGATCTCCTGCAGGATCACGCCGCGCTCGACCTCGATCTCGCGCGCCTCGAAGCGCGGATGGCGCAGGATGTCGGCGATCAGATCCACCGCCAGCCGCAGATCCGAGTTCAGCACCCGCGCGTAATAGGCCGTGGTCTCGCGCGAGGTGTAGGCGTTGATGTAGCCGCCCACATCCTCGATCTCCTCGGCGATCTGCAGCGCGGTGCGGGTGGCGGTGCCCTTGAACGCCATGTGTTCGAGGAAATGCGCGATGCCGTTCTGCTCGGGCGCCTCGTGCCGCGCGCCGGCGTCGACCCAGATGCCGACGGCGGCGGACTCCAGCCCCGGCATCGGCTCCGACACGATCCGGAAGCCGTTGGGCAGCGTGGTGACCTGCACGCTCATGCGCGCCTCCGTTCGCGGATCAGCGCCTGAAGCGGGGCGAGGTCGTCGGGCAGGCGGGTCACGCGTTCGGGCCGGTCGAACAGATCCGCCATGCGCGCGGGCAGGGCCGGGCGCAGGCCGGTGGCGGCTTCGACCGCGTCGGGGAACTTGGCGGGGTGCGCGGTGGCAAGCGTCACCATCGGCGCGTCGGTCGGCATGGCTTCGGCCACGTGGACGCCGACCGCGCTGTGCGGGCACAGCAATTCGCCCGTGGCGCGGTGGGTCCGTGCGATGGTGGCGGCGGTCTCGTCCTCGGACGCGCGCCCCGAGGCGTAGCGTTCGCGCAGGAACTCCAGCGCGCCCTGGCTGATCGCGAAACCCTTCGCCGCGCGCAACTCGTCCATGAGCTGCGCCACCGCGGCGCCGTCGCGGCCATAGGCATCGAACAGCGCGCGTTCGAAGTTGGACGAGACCTGGATGTCCATCGACGGGCTGATCGACGGGCGCACCGTGTCGGTGTCGTAGCGCCCCGACTGCATTGCGCGGTGCAGGATGTCGTTGTGATTGGTGGCGATCACCAGCCGGTCGACCGGCAGCCCCATGGCGCGCGCGATATGCCCGGCGAAGATGTCGCCGAAATTGCCGGTGGGCACGGTGAAGGCCACCGCGCGGTGCGGCGCACCCAGCGCCGTGGCGGCGGCGAAGTAATACACAACCTGCGCCAGCACCCGCGCCCAGTTGATGCTGTTGACGCCGGCAAGCGAGACCTCGTCGCGGAAGGCATGGTCGTTGAACATGTCCTTGACCAGCGCCTGACAGGTGTCGAAATCGCCATCCACCGCCAGCGCGTGGACATTGGCGGCGGTGGGGGTGGTCATCTGGCGGCGCTGGACCTCGGACACCCGTCCGTGCGGGTAGAGGATGAACACATCCACCGCATCCAGCCCGGCGAAGGCCTCGATCGCCGCCGAGCCGGTATCGCCCGAGGTCGCGCCAACGATCGTCACCCGCTGCCCCGACCGCGCCAGCGCCGCCTGGAACAGCTGGCCGATCAGCTGCATGGCGAAATCCTTGAAGGCGAGCGTGGGGCCGTGGAAGAGCTCCAGCAGGAAATGGTTGGCGCCGAGCTGCTTGAGCGGCGCGCGGGCCGGGTGCTCGAAGCCCGCATAGGCGCGGGTGATCGACTCGCGCAGCGTCGCGTCGTCGAAGGCGTCGCCGATGAAGGGGCGGATGACGCGGAATGCGATGTCTTCATAAGGCAGCCCGGCCAGCGCCGCGATCTCCGCCGCCGACATCACCGGCACCGTGGCCGGCACATAGAGCCCGCCGTCGCGGGCGAGGCCGGTCAGCATCGTGGCCTCGAAATCCAGCACCGGGGCGCGGCCGCGGGTGGAGACATAGGTCATGGGGGCGGGCATGTGAGCGGTCATCGGCGTCGGTCCTGATCGTGCTCGCGCCTCATACGCCACAGCAGCGCCGCTGTCATCCCCGCCCAGACCACCGCGAGGCTGAACCAGGTGATCGCATAGCCCAGATGGTCGTCGCGCACATCGGCGCTGTCGAGCGGGACGGGCGTGATCGCGGGCCGGTTCTCGGTGGTCTGGCGCAGGACCACCATCACGGGCTCGGTGTCCAGATGCGCGGCGATGGGCGCGACCTCGCGCGCGAACCACAGGTTGCGGTCAAGGTCGGGGTCGGGGGTGAAGCGGTCGCTGTCCCGCGGCCAGTCGAGGTTGCCGCGCACCGCGATTTCGGGACCGGGTGCGGGGCTGCGGTCGCGCGCCGCCGCCTGGGGCAGGAAGCCGCGGTCGACAAGGATCCGCCGGCGGTCATCGGTCTCGAACGCGGCGATCACGCGCACGCCGGGGCCGGTGCCCTCGATGCTGGAGAGGACATGCACCTCGGTCCCGTCGAAGCGGCCGATGACGGTGACGGGGCGGTAGCGATCGGCCTCGGGGGTCGGCGCGGGGGGGATGGGCGTCGGGGCGTGGTGGATGCGCGCCTCGATCCCGGCGATGATCTCGGCCTTCTGGCCCATGCGGTCGACCTGCCACAGCCCCAGCGACACCAGAACGGCGGTGCCAAGAAGGCCGAGTAGCAGGGTGATTGTGGTTCTGGTGCGCGACATGGCCGGTCCTGTGACCCGTTCGGGGCCGTTTTTCAAACGGAAAGGCGCGCGCCTGTCGGCCCGCGCCTTGTTGCTTCACTTGGCGTCCGGCCGGTGGGCCGGACGCGCGCGCTGCCGCGCTACTGGCCCCAGACGTAGATCGAGGCGAACAGGAACAGCCACACCACATCGACGAAGTGCCAGTACCAGGCCGCGGCCTCGTAGCCGACATGGCGCTCGGCGGTGAAGTGGCCGGCATAGACCCGCAACAGACACACGGCGAGGAAGATCACCCCGATGAACACGTGCACCCCGTGGAACCCGGTGGCCATGAAGAAGTTGGCGCCGTAGATGTTGCCGGCGAAGCCGAAGCCCGCATGGGTGTATTCATAGGCCTGCAGGAACAGGAAGATCACCCCCAGCCCCACGGC